>NZ_JBUEGB010000010.1:0-216206 GCF_054963695.1 Micromonospora sp. RTBAU3-60
AGGCCGGTGACGCGCAGGGTGGGCAGGTGCAGCACCGCGCCCGCGGGGACCGTGGGCGGCAGGATGATCGGACAGGCCACCCACGTCCAGTCCCGATACGATCGCGGATCGGGGCGGGTGGGCAACTGCAACCGCAGCAACACCCTCCTGGGGTCGGTGTCGCTGCGTTCGATGGTGGCCTGCTGCCGGTCACACGCGGCCAGCAGCAGCATCCGCGCCACTGCCGGGACGCCTTCCAGCTCGAAGACGTCCACCGGCAGCCGGCCGTGCGCGGCAAGGAACCTGGCAGCCTGCCGCGTGCGGGACTTGATAATGCTGGACGGTAGATGCTCCCCGCCCGGAACCGCCTTGCGTACCTGCTCCCACTCCTGCGCGGTGCGCTGACGCGGATCGGCCGGCCACGTCGCCAACACACCGGAGGTCAGGCCCGCACGCCACCACGCCGAGCGCAGCGCCCGCCCGGCCTGTTCCTGGGCCATGCGCACGATCCGGTCGTTGACCTTCACACCCACCGGCGCGGCGACCGTCCAGCCCAAGCGTCGCAGCGCCATCCACGCATTCGACGGAAGTTTCCGGCCACCCGCGTCGTGTCCGGAGGCCAACACCTCCACATCCGCGCAGTTCCACCGCTCAACCAACAGGCCAGAGACCATGCCCGCCACCAGATCGGCACACCAGCCGATCCGCTGCGCAAGCACCGCCTGCGACAGGACCTCACCGCTCTCCTCGTCCACCCCCGATCGGAGCAAAGCGCGGGCGCAAGCGGTACGGGAAGTCTGGCCCCCAGCCAGCGGTAGTTTTCCGGTCACCGGCTCATCACCTCAACAACGACCCAGAAGAACCCGCGATCACGACCGGCCCACCTCACCGGAATCTCCCCCGAACCAGCCCAAGGCGAAGCGCCACAGTCCACACGGTCAACCTATGATCACCGACGATTCCTAATCAAGTTGGTCAGCCTACGCGCTGCGGTTCGGCGGCCGGAATCGCAGCTGGCTGCGGCCACCTGGCCCGGACGGCGAGGTAGGCGCCCAGGCCGAGCGGCCCGAGCAGGATCGTCAGCACCAGCACCGGAGCCATCACCAGCGCCGGCACCCCCCGCTCCCGGCTGTCGAGCCACGCCCACCGCCCGACGAACAGATCGAACGCGATCATGTGCGCCCAGGCGGCTGCGGCGCCGTCGGCGGTGCCGAGCAGGTCGCGTACGCCGTCCAGGGTGGGGGACGCCACGGCTGGCAGCACGTCGGCGAGCGCTGGGATCACCAGGATCGCGTAGATCACCAGGACCGGTGTCACGATCAGCGGCGACCTGATGATCCGGGCGGTCCACGACCAGCGCGGCAGCAGGATCATCAGCGTCCAGAACGGTGCGGCCAGCGCGAACGTCAGCGAGAACAGGGTGCCGGTCATGCGGCCAGCACCACCTGCGGGCGACGCCGGCCGGCCACGACCGCGCCGGCGGCGGTCGCGGTGGCGAGCGCCAGGGCCGCCACGGCGGTCAGAGTGAGCGCGTCCGGCCGCAGCAGCGGCTGCCCGCGCAGGGCCTGCCAGGTGAACAGCATCGTGAGTGCACCGTACGCGGCGCCTGCGACGACCACCAGCCGCGCCTGGGTGTGCTCGTCCAGTCGCCGGAGGAACCGGCGCAGCAGGATCGCCAGGATCGGCAGCGCCTGCAACGCGTGCATACCCACGAAGTGCCCGATCCGCAGATCCCCGCCGGTGGTGCTCCAGCCGACCAGCGGCAGCCCGGGCCCGCCGTCCGGTACGCCGACGCTGTGCGCCCCGGAGATCCCCTCGAGGCCCGGGGGTTCCTGGCTGGGCAGCACCATCGGTATCGCCACGGCCATGCCGAGCAGGGTCAGGCCGAGGCCCAGCCCGACCGCGTACTTGGCGGCCCGGTCGGCGATCGGCTGACGCACCACCACGATCCCGATGACGAGGTGCGCCATGAACAGCACCATGATCGCCGCACCCATCAGCGCGAACAGGGCGGCGTTCAGCGGGCTGGTCCCGTTGAAGTGGCTGGTCGTACCGCGCAGCACCTGCCCGACGATCACCGTCATCTCCACCACTCCCATGGCGACGATGACGGTGGCCGCCCACTCCGCGACCCGGCTACGCCTCGGCAGCAGGGAGAGCATCCAGGCCAGCGTGGTGCCGTACAGCACGAACGACACGGAGAACTTGAACGGCTTGAGCCAGATCGGCACGCCGGTGAGGATCCGCGAGTCGGCGACGATGCCGACTGCGGAGACGAGGGCGAGCACCGCCATCGCCGCGACGAAGAGCATCAATGGGCGGTGCCAGTGAGCCGCCCGGCGCATCGTGGTTGTCATACCTGCAGATGCTGGTGCGCCGGCATGCGGACTTCGCCCGACCTGAAGCCCCGGCTGCGGCCGGCGGTCGGACCGCTTCCTCCTACCTGGGTAGGAGACGGAAACGTTCGACACCGCTACGATCCGCGCGGTCCCTGGCACCCGGTCGCGCCGGCAGGTGCGTGCCGGCGCGACCGGGTGTGCTGGTCAGGACAGTTGCAGCCGGGGCTCCAGGGTCACCTCGAAGAGCCGGTCCCACGGCAGCTCCACCCGCACCGACTCGACTCCCGCCAGCGTGGCCGTGAACGTCTTCGCACCCCGCCGGCCCAGCACGATGCGGTGCCCGGCGAAGTGGTCGGCGAAGTACCGCTCGGTCAGCGGCACCAGCCGCTCGCGTACCCAGCCGTCGAAGTAGGTCTTCTGCGTAGGCGTGAGCGCGAGCGGGTCCCAGCCCTGCGCCCGGGCATGCGCGTACGCCTCGACCTGCACCACGTTCTTCCACGGGTCGTCCTTGACGAACCGGTAGAGCAGGTACTCGGCGTGCGCCAGGCCCGGCTCGCGCAGGTCCGGCACGCCGTACCCGCTGCCGGAGGAGCGCAGGTGGGCCCAGCGGGCGGTGCCGTGACCGAGCGCCAGCCCGAGCGCGTTGCCGCCGGTGTTCCACCCCGAGTAGGACAGCAGCGCGGCGAGGTCCAGCCGGTTCTCCATCCGCGCGACCAGGTCGTGGTCGGCCTTGTTCACGATCAGCGGGTCCACCACGATCACCGGGGTGCCGGCGGCCAGCAGGTCGCCGATCCGCCCGACGAAGGCGTCCAGGTCGGCGGCCCGCTGCCCGGCCGCAGCCGAGGGGGTGTTCACGGCGAGCACGATGTCCGCGTCGCCGTCCACCACCCGGCCACCGACGGCGGCCACGTGCCGGCGGATGTTCTCCGCGAACGGGATGCCCTCCAGCTGGGCGGTCCAGTCCTCACCCGAGACGCCGGCGTACTCCAAGCGGTAGGTGGGCGTCGTGCCGGCGGCGACCACCCGGGCGACCAGCAGCGCGTCGACCTCGTCGGCTCCGGGGAAGATCTCCACCCGGTCGCCGACACCGAGCTGCGCCACCAGCGCCTCCAGCTCGACCCGCTCCGCGCGGGCCAGGCCGACCGGCGCGGTGTCGTCCTCGGAGAGCACCAGGTGGCTGATGGTGCCGTCGGCGACCCACTCGACCATCAGCCGGTTGACCTGGTGGTTGCGGGCCCGCGCGGCGAGGTAGTCCTCGACGACCTGGTCCGGGATCTGCGCCCGGACGGTGTCGAGCCGGGCCCGCAGCTCCTCCTGCCCGAGGTTGACCACCTGGTCGTAGAGCTTCGCCCACTCGACCAGCCGGTCGCGGTACTTGTCCAGCTCGGTGCCGGTGCTGGTGATCGCGAGCCGCTGGATCGTGTCGTGCACCTCGATCACCGCTCCCGGCCGGGTCGCCCGCAGGTTCCGGATCGCGGCCAGGTTCGCCAGGGCGGCGGCCAGGGTCGGCGCGGCGGTGCGGGAGGCGATCAGACCGCCGTAGGCGAGCATGCTCACCGAGATCACATACCCGTCGACGCCGTCGGTGGCGCCGAGCCAGCGGGCGATGACGGCGCCGTCGCCGGGGGTGAAGAAGCGGCCCAGCAGCTCCCGGGGCGGCAGCAGTACCTGCGCGCCCGCGCTCGCCGCGGTCATCTGCGGGCAGTAGGTGTTGACCGGTCGGTCATCCAACGGCACCAGCGCCACGGTCAGCTGCCGGTCGGCGGCCCCGGCGAACGCCGGCCGGCCGATTGCCACGGTGGCCAACCCGGCCACGCCGGTGGCCAGGAGGGTACGTCTTCTCATCTGTTCTCCCTGTTATCTGGGGGCGCCCGCCGCGCGGGGGGTGGCCGGCACGAGCCGGCGGGTGATCCACAGCGGTGAGGTGACGGCGTTGCCCATCACCACCGCGTGCGCACCGGCCTGGAAGGCCGCGCCGATCTGCTCCGTGGTGCGGTACCGCCCTTCGGCGATCACCGGCACCGGTAGCTGTGCGACGAGTCGCGCCACGAGCCCGAGGTCGGGCCCGTCGGTCTGCGGGCTGGCCGGGGTGTAGCCGGACAGCGTGGTGGCCACGGCGTCCGCGCCCGCCTCGACGGCGGCGACGCCCTCGGCCGCGGTGGACACGTCGGCCAGGACCAGCGCGTCGGTGTGCTCGCGGATCGCGCGGACCGTGTCGGCGAAGGTGCGCCCGTCCGGTCGGGGGCGGTCGGTGGCGTCGACCGCGACGATGTCCGCCCCGGCCCGCGCCACCTCGAGCGCGTGCGCCGCCGTCGGGGTGATGAACACATCCGCCGTGCCGTGCTTGTACAGCCCGATCACCGGCACGTCGACGGCCGCGCGCACCGCCCGGACATCGTCCGGTCCGTTGACCCGCACCGCCACCGCGCCGCCGCGTACCACCGCGGCGGCCACCCGGGCCTGCACGTACGGGTCCCGCATCGGGTCGTCCGGCTCGTCCGGCAGCGGCTGGCAGGACACCACCAGCCCGCCGGTCAGGTCGTCGAGCACGCTCACTTCTCTGGTCCTTCCACTGATCCGGGTACGGCTCGCGCCGTCACCGCCTACTCCGCTGTGGTCATGGCCAGCCGGGCCGCGCCGACCACCACGGCGTCGGCGCCCAGCGCGGCCGGCAGCAGCGGCACGTCGGCCCAGCCCGCGGGCAGCTCCGCCGGGTAGGCGAGCGACGCGGCGGGCAGCAGCGCGCCGGCCGCGCCGCCGGCCACCAGGACGGCCGCCGGGTCGAGCAGGGCCACCAGACCCGCCAGGGCCGCGCCGAGGACGCGGCCGGCCCGGTCCACGACCTGCCGGGCGGCGCCGTCTCCGGCCGCCGCGCGGTCCGCCACGGCGCGCCCGGTGAGGCGTTCGCCGGTCTCGATGGCGTACGCGGCGGCCAGCCCGGTGCCCGACGCGATCGCCTCCAGGTGCCCGTACCGGCCGCACCCGCACCGCAGCCGGTCGGCGCCCGGGGCCGGCAGATGCGCCACCTCACCGGCGGCGCCGCGGGCACCGGACTCGACGCGGCCGTTGCGGACGATCGCCCCGCCCAGCCCGGTGCCGACGGCCACCAGCAGCACATGACCGCGGTCCCGGCCGGCCCCGGCCCAGCATTCGCCCAGCGCCGCGGCGTTCACGTCGTTGGTGATCCGCACCTGTCGGCCCAGCCGCGCGGCCAGCGCCTCGGCGACGGGGGTGCCAGCCCAGCCGGGCAGGCTGTCGGTGGCGTACCGGATGCTGCCGGTCGCCGGGTCGACCGTGCCGGCGGTGCCCACCCCCACCGGCCCGGGCCCGGCCACGCCGAGCAGCCCGGCGGCCAACCCCGCGGCGGCGTCCAGCACCGCCTCGGGCCCGCAGCGGGCGGGGGTGGGCACCTCCCGGCGTTCCAGCACCTCCCCGCCCGGGCCGACCAGCGCGACGACCGTCTTGGTGCCGCCGATGTCGACCCCGACCACCGAGGCCGTCATCCCTTGAGGCCGGTGTGCGCGAGGCCCTCGACGAACTGCTTCTGCGCGATGACGAACACCACCAGCACCGGCAGCGCCGTCATCGACGCCGCGGCGAGCTGGACGTCCCACATCGGACCGCCGTAGGCGTCGACGAACTGGGTGAGCGCCTGGGGCAGGGTGAACTTCTCCGGCGAGGAGAGGAACACGATCGGCTCCAGGTACAGGTTCCAGCTGTGCAGGAAGGTGAAGATCGCCACCGCGCCCAGCGCGGGCCGGGACAGCGGCAGGGCGATCCGCCAGAACGTGGCGAAGCGGCCCAGCCCGTCGACCCGGGCCGCCTCCTCCAGCTCACCGGGGAGGCTGATGAAGAACTGCCGCATGATGAACGTCGCCAGCACGCTCGGCGCGCCGAAGATCGGCACCAGGATCAGCGGCCAGTGCGTGTTGATCAGCCCGAGCTTGAAGAACATCTGGAACAGCGGCACGATCGTCACCTCGCTGGGGATCAGCAGACCCGCGAGGACGACCAGGAACAACACGTTCTGGCCGCGGAACCGGATGCGCGCGAAGGCGTACCCGGCCAGCGCCGACACGGCCAGGGTGCCGACGGTGACCACCAGCGCGATGTAGAGGCTGTTGAGGTACTGCTGCCCGAACGGTTGCAACTCGAACACCCGCTGGTAGGCGTCGAGCCGCGGGTTGACCGGCAGCAGTTGCGGCGGGAAGGCGAAGATGTCCGCCACCGGCTTCAGCGACGAGGTGACCATCCACCAGGTCGGGAAGACGAACGGGATCGCCAGGACCAGCAACACCCCGTAGAGCACGAGCTTGGTCCGCCGGGACAGGTCACGATTCATGGAAGACCCACCTCTTGCGCATCTGCCACTGCAGCACGGTCAGCGCGAGCACGATGGCGAACAGCACGATCGACAGCGTGGCGCCGTAGCCGAAGTGGTGGAACTGGAACGCCTGCTGGTAGAGGTAGTAGACGAGCACGGTCGTCGAGGTGCCGGGACCGCCCTGGGTCAGCACCGCGATCTGCGCGAAGACCTGCAGCGACCCGACCACCGTGATGATCGAGGTGAGCAGGATGGTCGGGCTGATCAGCGGTACGGTGATCCGCCAGAACTGGCGCATCCGGCTCGCCCCGTCCACCTCCGCGGCCTCGTACAGCTCCGCCGGCACGCCCTGCAGGGCGGCCAGGAACAGCACCATGTTCAGGCCGACGTTCTTGAACACCTGCACGACGATGACCGACAGCATCGCCGTTCCCTCGCCGCGCAGCCAGTTCGGCCCGTCCACACCCAGCGTGTCGAGCAGGCCGTTGATCCCGCCGTTGTCCTGCAACAGGAAGCCCCACACGATGGTCCAGGCCACCAGCGAGACCACCACGGGGGAGAAGAACAGCGTGCGGAACAGGATCGTGCCCCGCAGCTTCTGGTTGAGCAGGACGGCCAGCAGCAACGCCAGCCCGAGGTTCAACACCACCAGCCCGACGGAGAACAGCCCGGTGGCCCGCAGCACCGCGCCGAGGTTGGGATCGTCGGCGAGGGCCGCGTAGTTGTCGGTGCCGACGAAGTCGAACGTCCCGGCCAGCACGTTCCACTCGTGCAGGCTGTACCAGACCACGAGGACCAGCGGCAGGATCACGAAGACGGCGCTGCCGAGCAGTTGCGGGGCGACGAAGAGGTAACCGGTGAGCTGGTCCCGGCGGCGGCTGGTCCAGAACGGCCGGGCCGGGCCCAGGGTGGGCCCGGCAGCGGCCGGGCCCACCCTGGTGTCCGTCTGGGTCATGATCGTTGGCCTTACTTCGCCAGCAGCGGCTGGATCTTGGCGCAGACGCCGTCGAGTACGGCCTTGACGTCCGCGTCCGGCTTCCACAGCGGGTCCAGGCCGGCGCGGACCTGCTGGCTCAGCTCGGCCTGGCCCGCGTGGCTGGGCTTGACCACGCCGCTGGTGATGCCGTCGATGACGACCTTCTGCAGCTGCTCCGGCTTGAGCTTCGGGTTCGTCTTCGCGAGGGTCTCCGCGGTCAGCTGCGACTGCCGCGGCGGCGGGAAGAACTGGGCGAGCTTGGCCGAGTTGGTGGGGTTGGTGAAGAACGCGAGGAAGTCGGCCGCCTGCTTGGCGTGGGGGCTCTTCTTCATCACCCCGACGCCGGCCTGGCCGACCACCGCGTACGGCCCCTTCGGACCCGCGGGCAGCGGAACCAGGTCCCAGCCGAAGCCGCCGTCCTTCAGCAGCGAGGCGCGGGAGATCTGGGTGACCGTCATGGCCGCGTCACCGGCGAAGAAGTCGGCGGTGGTGCCCGGACCGGGCAGCGCCTTCGTGGTGAAGATGGCCTTGTGCAGGGCGGTCATCGCATCGACCATCTCCGGGCTGGCGAAACCGCAGGTCTTGCCGTCCTCGCTCCACGCCTGGGCGCCCCACCCGGTCCAGAAGGTGGACAGGTTGTCCCAGCCCTTGTAGTCGAAGTCCCGGATCACCAGGCCGGCCTTGCCGGTGGCCTGCTGCGTGGCGCCGGCGGCGGCCAGCGCGTTGTCCCAGGTCCACTGCCCGGCCGCGATCAGCTCAGCCGGCGTCTTCTGCCCGGCCTTCTTCAGCAGGTCGGTGTTGACGAACACCCCGAACGGCGAGGTGGAGAACGGGTACGCGTAGAGCTTGCCGCCGTTCTGCCAGAGCTTCAGCGTGGCGGGGGAGAGGTCGTCGTACTGGTAACCGTCGGCCTTCTTGAGCGTGTCGTCCAGCGGCAGCAGCGCGCCGGAGGCCACGAAGTCGGGGGCGGAGTTCTCGAACACCCACGCCAGGTCGGGCGCGTTCCCGCCGGCGATCTGGGTGGTCAGGGTGGTGGTGTAGTTCTCGAACGGCAGCGGGTCGAACTTGATCTCGGCGACGTCCGGGTGGCTCTTGCGGTACTCGTCGGCGATCTCGTTGAACAGCTTCAGGTGCGCCTCGTTGGCCGACCAGACGGTCATCCGCAGACTGGCCGGACCCTCGTCCTTCGCCTCGCCGCCACCGCAGGCGGACAGGGCGAGGACGCCGGCCAGCGCGGCGGCGACAACAGCCAGACCCTTTCCTGGTTTCACTATCTTCTCCTCACCGGGGGTTTCAGTAGCCCGCGATCTGCGGCCAGCGGCGTTCCACGCCGGCAGCCGAGACGCGGTCGGTGAACTCGGCCAGCAGGCGGGGGGTGCCGCGGACCGCACGCGGGGACTCGCCCCGCGTCAGACAGAAGTCGGCGAGCAGGCCGGCGACCTCGCCGACGTTCCACTCGACGGGGTGCAGCCGGTAGCTGCCGTTGGTGATGTGCGTGGTGCCGATGTTCTTGCCGGCCGGCAGCAGGTTCTCCATCCGCTGCGGGATCAGCGCGCCGAGCGGGATCTCGAACGGGCAGGAGCCGACGTCGATGTAGTTGTCGCCGCCGGTCGACGGGTGCAGGTCGATCCGGTACATCCCCACGCCGACCGAGTCGGGGTAGTGCACCGCGCCGTGCTCACCCCGCACCGCGAGGGAGAGGTCCTGCTCCACCACCGTGTACTCGGCCCGGATGCGGCGCGACTCCCGGATGTAGGGGGCCTGTGCCAGCCCGTCCGGGCTGCCGGTGACGTCACCGCGCAGCCGCAGGCCGGGAAACCCGGTGCCGCCGTCCGGCCGCGGCGCCTCCGTCTGCAGCCAGTAGAGCACCGAGTACGACAGCTCGCGGGCCTTGGCCAGGTGCCACGACGCGTTCGGCACGTCGATCACCGGGCCCTCGAAGTAGTCGATCATCGGCCAGTTGACCAGCGTGATGTCGCTGCCGTACGCCCCGTCGGTGAAGTTGCGCCGGGCGGCGATCCGCCGGAACGTCCACAGGTTGCCATCACCGGGGTTGACCCGCTGGTCGGCGTTGACGCTCAACGGGTCGTCGTCCGGGTTCGGGGTGAAACTGCGCTCGACGATCTCCAGCGTGCGCGGGTGCGGCGACCGCCACGACAGCAGCCGGTCACCCCAGAAGTCGGGCTTGTAGTCGCGCCAGAAGTCGTACCCCGCGGGGCGGTCGATGGTGTGGTCGCCGTCGACGTGGTCGAGGGCGAAGCACACCGACACGGCCTGCATGTTCATCGGCTGCGCCTCGGCCGGCGCGCTCGGCTCCCCGGTCTCGGCCTGCGACTCGAACCCGGTGACGTACTCGGTGCCGGTCAGCGGCAGCAGCTCACCGGTCTCGGTGGCGTCCAGGACGTACGGTGCGACCACGTCGATCCGCTCGTCCCGGTCCCGGTGCGCCAGGGTGACGCCGGTGACCCGGTCCCCGTCGGTCGCCGCGGCGACCGGCCGGTACGGCTGCAGCACCGTCAGCCGCCCCGACCCCCGGTACGGCGCGAGCATCTCCTCGAGGACGGCGACGGCCACCCGGGGCTCGTGGCAGAGCCGGCTCACCCACCCGGCCCCCGGGTTGAGGTCGGTCCAGGCCCGGGTCCGCTCGGTCAGCGGGTAGTGCCGCCGGTAGTAGTCGCGGATGCCGTTGCGCAGAGCCCGGTAGCTGGCGGTCGCGCCGAACTGCTCGATCCAGGAGTGCTCGTCCGGCGGCACGGCCTGGCTGGTGAGCTGCCCGCCGAGCCAGTCGAACTCCTCGGTCAGGATGACGGACCGGCCGGCCCGGGCCGCGGCGAGCGCCGCGGCGACCCCGCCCAGTCCGCCCCCGACGACGAGGACGTCCGCACGCATCTGTACCACTTGCTTCCTTCCAGTTGCGCGGTCGACCGCTCAGCGGCGGTCGACCGCCGGATCAGGGGTGCCGAGGGTGTTGCCCTCGACGAGTTCGCAGGGGAGAAGTCGCTGCTGGAGACCGGCCGCGCTGCCGTCGATGACGCCGGTCAGCACCTCGACCGACTGCCGGCCCATCTCCTCGCGCGGGATGAGGAACCCGGTGAACGCGATGTCGGTGGGGACCGGGACGGTCGGATCGCCGAGGGTCACGATCGACAGGTCGCCGGGCACGGTCAGCCCGCGCCGACGGGCGGCCGACTCCAGCGCCACCGCCGTGGCGAAGTCCTCCACGAACGCCACGGTGGTCCCGTCGGCCAGCAGGTCGTCGAGGCACGCGTCGGCCTCCTCGGCCACCGCGGACACCTGGCGCGCGCTCTCCGCGGTGGTCGCGGCGGCCAGATACCCGCGCCGCCGGTCCTCAGAGGACTCGGCGGTGCTGCCCATGCCCACGTACGTCAGGCGCCGGTGGCCGTGCCGCAGCGCCAGCTCGGCGAGCCGGTTCACCGCCGTGGCGTAGTCGGCGCCGACGTAGGGCACCGGTCCGCCGGCGTCGTCGCGGCGTCCCACGGCGACGTACGGGTATCCGTCGCGGTTGAGCCGGTGCAGTTCCGCGCCGTCGACCTCGCGTCCGAGCAGGATGCACCCGTCGGCCAGGCGCAGCCGATTGTCCTGGTGGAAGATGCGTCGCCGGCCGTCGACCACCGGTGCGCTGGTGAACAGCAGCAGATCGCAGCCGACCCGCTCGGCGTACTCCTCGATGCCGAGCAGGAACGGGTGGAAGAAGTCCCGGCTGCCGCTGGGGAAGGCGGGCTCGTACGTGAAGACGCCGATGATCCGGTTGAACCGTGAGGCGAGGCGGCGAGCCACGGGGTCCGCGGCGTACCCGGTCTCGGCGATGACCCGCAACACCCGGTCCCGGGTCTCCGGGGCGATGCGGATCTCGGCGTCTGCCCGGTTGTTCAGCACCAGCGACACGGTCGCCTGACTGACACCGGCCAACCGCGCGATGTCACGTTGGGTGACGCGTCTGGGGGGAGCGGTCACGACGGGTCCTTCCGGTGCGGCTAATGCGTATTAGCGCTCGGCGTTGGGAAGGAGCCTGGCGTGGCCGGCCGGCCCGTGTCAAGAGGGCGAACGGAGATTTCGACGGGATGAACTCCCTGAAGTAATGCGCATTAGCGAGAACCGCTCCCGACGACGCGCCGCCCCGGGCACCGGGGATGCGCTCGGTGCCCGGGGGAGTTGCGGCAACCTCTTGACAGGAGCCCTCCTCGGCGAGCAACATTCGAGAAACATAGATGCTAATACGTATTAGCGCGGTGGCCCCGGGTGGGGCCACCGACGTTCGATGATCCATGTGTTCTTACTGAGAGTTACGCACGCCGCCCGGCGCCCTGCCCGGCCGGCGCGGAACGCCACGCCCGCGACAGCGGCCCTCGTGCTGTCGTCGCGGTGCAGCGTGCCCGGCGCGCCCAACGCCCGAACGAACCGACAGAAGGGGAAGACGCATGACGAGACCACCCGCCCCATCATCCCGACGTGCTGTCCTGGCGACCGCCAGTGCCGGCCTGCTCGTCGCCGCCATGACCGGCGCCGCGCCGGCCGCCGCCGACCCCGGCCTCGACTTCCCCCAGTTCACCTACGTGGGCACCGCGTTCGACAAGAGCACCCTCGCCTACAACCCGACGAACGAGTTCATCTTCCCGAGCGTCATCCGGGCCGCCGACTACTTCCCGAACCCGCTCGGCACCTACTACCTGTACTACGCGCCGCACGAGCGTCCCGGTGGGATCGCCCTCGCCTACTCCGACTCGATCAACGGCCCGTGGACCGAATACGACGCCAACCCGCTGATCAGCAACACCTGGCTGCCGTACTACTCCACCGTCAGCCACATCTCCTCACCGCACGCGGTCTGGATCGAGGGGGAGCGGAAGCTGTTCCTCTACTTCCACGGCGAGAACTCCATCACCCGGTACGCGACCTCCGACGACGGCATCCACTTCAGCTACGGCGGCACTGCGGTCAGCCGGAACGAGACGACCGGCGGCGAGACGTCCTACGCGCGGGTGTTCGAGCAGTCCGTGCCGCGCCTCGGCACCCGGTACCTGATGGTCTTCATGGACAACCCCACGGGCGGGGCGCCCGGACCGACCGGGCCGGTGTCCCGGCGGATCCGCTGGGCGGTCTCCAACGACGCCCGCACCTGGACCATGCAGCCCGAACCGATCGTGACGCCGCAGGGCGACGAGGGCCCGAACGCCTCCGGGCCGTTCTTCCTCCGCTGGAACGACCGCAACCTGGTGATCTACCACGCCGCCGACGGCAACATGCACGCCGTGGACGTGGGGGAGGACTTCGACCAGGAGATCCACCTCGGTGTCGTGCACGACTCGATGACCGCCGCCCCCGACCTCGGCCGGTCGGCCGCGCCGACGTTCTACTTCGACGGCCGGACCGCGCACATGTACTACGAGGCCGGTGGCCGGCTCACCGCGACCATCGGGCACGCCACCGCCACCCTGGCGAACCCGCTGCCGGTGCGGCAGCTCGACTGCGCCGTGGACCGGCCGGTCCTGTGGCCGCCGAACCACGAACTGGTCGACGTCAATGTAACCGTGGACCTGCACGACGGGGTGCTCGGCCCGAACGCGTTCGCCCTGACCGGCGTGACCGGCGGTGACGCCGCCGACATCAGCGGCTTCGCCGTCGGTGTGCCGGACACCAGCGGCCAGCTGCGGGCCGAACGAGCCGGGAACGGCGGAGACCGGGTCTACCACCTGACGTACACCGGCCACGACGAGATCGGACGCCCGGTCGGATGCACGGTCACCGTCACCGTCCCGCACGACGAGAGCACCGACGCGCGCTGATTCCGCGGGCCCGCCGGCACACGGCCGTCCAACGGCCGGTGCGGCGGGCCCTCCGGGACCGCTCAGTCGAGAACCGACTCACCACCGGGGTACGCGAACGACGAACGCGGCGAGTAGAAGCCCCACACCACCTCCAGCGGCTCGGCCGGACGCAGCGCGTAGACCGGGTGGTCCGGCTCCAGGAACTCCAGCGACTCGACCTCGAAGGGGTCGACCGGCGCCGCCACGAACGGGTAGTTGCCGCTGAGCAGGTTGCCGTCGAGCCGGGTCAGGTAGCGGAGCTGCCCCCGATTCACCGCGTCGCCGGTGCGGCCGACGCGGGCGGTCGTCCTGATCACCGGTACGCCGTCCGCCTCCGTGGTGGCGACCAGCCGCTGGCCCCGCACCTCGATGGTCGTGGCACCCACAGTGGCCGGTACGCCCCGGGCGGCGGCATACTCCCGGACCACTGAACTCGAGTTGAAGTAGTGCGTCCACCAGCGGCCCGGGGTGACCCCGTCAGGAGCGTCCACGCCGGACAGGTCCGGCCCGATGTACGTCAGCGAGTAGGCGCCAAAGCCGGAGGTCTGACCGGGTTCGTCGACGACGTACTGATTCATGAAAACCTGTCGGTTCGGCGTCGGCTTGAGCCCCTCCGGCACCAGGGCGGCCACGGCCTCCGGGTCGGCCGGCAGCCAGCCGAAGTAGATCATCCTGCTGTTCACGACGAGCTGCGGAGCGACGAGTTCGGTCACGAGGGGAGTCCTTCCGCGCGGCATCGATCTGTAGTCGCGACGCTACGGACGGCCCTGTGGCGAGACAACGACGGATTGACGACACGCGACCGCCCGGGCGGCACCACACCGAAGCCCGCAGATGCGAGCCGGCCCCGGGCCGACGCGACAGCGCGCCGATCCGGGGCCGGGGAGGTGGCGGAGCTACTCAGCCGAACGGCTCAGGCTGCGGGGTCCGGCGTCGCCCGGCCCAGTGCCGGCGGGCTCACCGGGGACATCCTCTCCAGGTAACGCCAGAGCGCGTCGCCGCCGCTGTAGCGGGGTAGGGCGATGAGAAGAGCGACTTGCCGGCGTCGGGAGAGGGGCGACGACCGGGTGGCGGGCACCGAGCTACCCGGGTCGCTGACGTAGCACAGGCGCAAAGATGTCGATCACTCGAGGTAAGACAAGTTTTTCGCTCCATTCGAGCCGATGTCGCTCGGGTGCGGGCAAGCTCCACATATGCGCTTTCCACGAGTCCTCGTCGCCCTTCTCGCCCCCATCGCCACGGCAGTGGCCCTGGCCTCGCCAGCCGGCGCGGCAGCAGCCGTCGATTCGCCCCGACCGCAGGCCCCGGATCGACCCCTGCGCGTGATGACCTTCAACATTCACCACGGGGCCGGTACCGACAACGTCCTCGACCTGTCCAGAGTGGCCCAGGTGATTCGGGACAGCCAGCTCGACGTGGTCGGCCTGCAGGAGGTCGATCGGCATTACGGCGAGCGGAGCAACTTCGTCGACCAGGCCGCCTGGCTCGCTCGCGAGCTGAACATGCACGTCGTCTACGGGGCCAACCTCGATCTCGATCCGCTCTCCCCGGACCAGCCGCGTCGCCAGTACGGCACTGCGATCCTCACCAACTACCCGATTCTGGACTGGGACAACACCCATCTCCCGCGGTTCGGCAACCATGAACAGCGCGGCCTGTTGCGGGCTCGGATCAATGTACGCGGGGTACCGGTGCAGGTCTACAACACCCATCTGCAGCACAACGACGCCGCCGAGCGGGTCGTCCAAGCGCAGGCGATCACGCAGCTGATCGGCACTCCCGCGGAGTCCGTCGTCCTCGTCGGAGACCTGAACGCGACCCCGGACGCGCCCGAGATCCGTGCGCTCGTCGACGACCTTGTTGACGCGTGGGAGGCCGCCGGTGTGGGTGAGGGAAACACCCACCCCGCCGAGGACTCCACCCACCGCATCGACTACGTCCTGCGGTCCGGCGACGTGGTCGCTCGCACCGTCGCCGTCCTCACCTCGCCGCTGGCCAGCACGGCTTCTGATCACCTGCCGGTGGTCGCGGACCTCGCCCTGCCAGGGCAGAAGGTCGGCATCGGCCATTGACCGCGCACTCCGCTCCCGCCCACTGGCGGGACGCTCCCGCAGCGGAGACAGCGGCGGCGACCGCCGGAGCCCGAAGCTCCTGCGGTCGCCGCCCGTCCGAGAACACTCAGTCGTTCGTCGTGTCCCAGCCGTAGTCGGGCAGGTCGAAGAAGTCGTCACCGTCGACCCGGTCGACGGTGCCGTCGGCCAGGCCGCCGATCAGCGACTCCACACCGGTCTGCACGCTCTTCACCAGCATGCCGTGCTGCTTCTGGCCCAGGTCGTCCTGCTGGCCGCGGACCTCGAACAGCACCGTGCCGGTGCCGTTGAGGGCGAACGCCGAGCGGCCCTGGCCCGCGTACTCCCGCGCGTCCGGGTGGAAGTACCGGCCGACGGCCGCGAGCTTGGACTGGCTGCCGTACTGCGCCTGCATACCGTTGGCGACGGTGAGCGCGTAGCGGCGGGACTTGTCCTGGTCCAGCGCCGGCCACGCCGCCTTGTACTTGGCGCCGTCCTGCACCCCGAGCGGCGGGTAGTCGAGCGAGACGGAGATGAGCTTGCCGTCCTGCTCACCGCCGGTGAGTCGGTCGCACGGTCCCATGTGGTGCAGGTCGACGTACGCGTCGACCGCGCCCTTCTCCGACCGCAGCCCCACATAGACGTCGCGGATGGCGCGCGACTCGGGGGAGAGGAAGAACCCGGCGTCGGTGTCGCGGCCCGGCAGGTCGGCGGCGCGCGGCACGTAGTTGAGGTCGGGATTGAAGTCCCGGTTCAGGTCGTAGCCGGGCAGGTCGATGCCGTCTCCCCTGAGCCCGTGGTACCAGGCGCGCGGCGCCCCGGCCAGCTGCGGGAACTCGGCCACCGTCTCGTCCCAGGACCGCACGTTCATCCGCCGGTTGAGCTCGCCGCCGTCCGGGTTGACCATGGGCATCGCGACGAACGTGATCTCGCTGAGGATCTTCTGGGTCTGCGCGTCGCCGCTGCTGCCCAGGCGCTTGAGGATCGCGAGCAGCGCCTCGGTGCCGGTCCGCTCGTTGCCGTGGATCGCGCTGGTGACCAGCAGCACCTTGTCGCCGGTGCCAACCCGGGCCGCCCACAGCTCCCGGCCCTGCTGGGTGTGTCCGGCGACCTCGACCTTCACCCGACCGCCGCTGGTGCGCTCGATCTGCGCCAGCTGCTCGCCCACCTGCTGGTGGTTGCTCCAGCCCGACCAGGACGGATCATCGGCGATCTTGCAGCTGCCCTGCCCCGGTCCCTCTGGGGCGGCGGCGGAGACGGGTGGGGCGGTGAGGATCGAACCGGCCAGGGCGGCCGTCACGGCGGCGGCCAGCGCGCCTCGGGATCGGAGGATCGTCGACATCTTGTGTACCTGCACGCGTGCTCCTCTCGTGGATCCACCCACCGAGCGAGGCGCACGTGAGCACCGGTGATGCTCGGGGGAGCGGACCACCTCTGCCTTTTGGCGATCTTGACGTGCCGGCGAAGGAAGAAGCAACAAAAAGCTGCAGCTTTATCAATGAAAGCGCCGATTTCCTACAGATGTGGCGGACCCGCCCATCCCTCTTCCTACAGAAGGTGGTAGAAGCCCAGAGCTGGACTCGTCCGGCCTTCGGCATCGGTCATCGACGGGGCAGCGCCGCGGCGTCGCCTGCCGCATCCTGATGCGATGACAGTCGGCATCAGTTCTGACGGGACGCAGGGGCGGGCCCTACGCGTCGCTGCCCTCGGCGGTCTGGGATTCGATGCGCTCTACGTCGCCCACCGCCTGCTGCAGGGCTTCGGGCCCGAGGCATCGACCGCGGACGCCATCGCCGCGTACCAGGCCGATCATCGTGGCGCTCTGCTCGGCAGCGAGGTCGCTGTCGGGCTCGCGCTACTGGCCGTCGTCGTCTTCCTGGCGCCGCTGGTGCCGGCCATCCGGCGAGCTGGGCAGGAGGCACTGGCCACCGCGGTGCTGATCTCCGGCGTCGCGTTCATCGCGATGGGCTTCCTGTCCCTGGCCGCCGAGACCGCCCTCGTCGGCGTGGCCGACAGCGACCAGCCCGCGGCCGTACTTGTCTTGAATGAGCTGCAGGGACGCACACCGGTGGTGTGGACCATCACCGCGCTCACCGCGGCGATCTCGCTGGCCGTACTGCGCACCCACCTGCTGCCGAAGTGGCTGGGCATCGCCGGTGTGGTCGCGGCCGCCGTGTTCCTGCTCGGATCCATCTTCAGCGTCCTGGGCCGCACGGCCGAAGGAAACTCCTCACTGTTCGGCATCGGCCTGTTCGTCGTGTGGATGCTCGCGCTGAGCATCGCGCTGTGGCGAGCAGCCTCCTATCGCGACAGGCCACTGTCGTAGACGACGGCGCCGCCGGCGATCGTGTGGGTGACGCGGGCGTCGGCCGGTAGTCCCGCCCCGGCGGCGAACAGGTTACGGTCGAGCACGGCCAGGTCCGCGCGCTTGCCGACCGCGATCGTGCCGCCGTCCGCGTCATGGTTGACATACGCCGAGCCGGCGGTGAACGCGGCGAGGGCGACCGACAGCGGCAGCGCCTGCTCTGGCAGGAACGGCGCGTTGTCGCGGTGCTCCGGGTCGATCCGGGTCACGGCGACCTCGATCTCCTCCAGCGGGTTCGCGGTCGTCACCGACCAATCGCTGCCCATGGCCAGGGTGGCCCCGGAGCGCAGCAGATCCCCGAAGGGGTACTGCAACTGCGCCCGCTCCCGCCCGAGGAACGGCACCGTGAGCTCCTCCATCTGCGGTTCCATCTGCGCCCAGTACGCCTGGCAGTTCGCGGTCACCCCCAACTGCCGGAAGCGCGGCACGTCCTGCGGCTGAACGAGTTGCAGATGGGCGATGTGATGCCGGTTGTCGCGACGCCCGTTCGCCGCACGAGCGGCCGCGACCGCGTCGAGGGCGTTGCGCACGGCGCGGTCACCGATCGCGTGCAGGTGCACCTGGAAGTCGAGCCGGTCCAGTTCGGTCACCGCGGCGGCGAGCAGTTCGGCGTCGACGTACGTCACGCCGTGGTTGTCGGTGTGGCCGCCGCAGCCGTCGCAGTACGGTTCGAGCAGCGCGCCGGTGTAGTTCTCCAGCACTCCGTCGGTCATGATCTTGACGGTGTTGGGGTGGAAGCTGCCACCGGCCGCGGACTCCCGCTGGGTGCGGAACTCGGGGATCTGGTCGAGGCCGCGGTGCCGGTCCCACCACAGGGCGCCGACGACCCGGGCTGTGAGCCGGCCGGACGCGGCGAGGGACCGGTACGCCTCCAGGGTTCCCGGGGTCACCCAGGCGTCCTGCCAGCCGGTGATGCCCAGCGAGTGCAGATGTTCCTGGGCGTTGAGGATGGCTTCCTCCCACTCGGCGCGCCCGGGCAGGGGCACGTGCCGGTCGTTGAAGCCGTACGCCGCGCCCTCGTGCAGGGTGCCGGTCGGCTCGCCGGTGTCCGGGTCGCGTTCGATGCGCCCGTCGGCGGGGTCCGGGGTGTCCCTGGTGATGCCCGCGATCTCGAGGGCCCGGGAGTTGACCCACGCGCCGTGCACGTCCCGGTTGAACAGGAAGACGGGGCGGTCCGGGGCGATCGCGTCCAGGTCCTCCTTGCGTGGGGTGCCGCCGGGGAAGTGCTCCATCGCCCAGCCGCCGCCGATGATCCAGGGCTGGTCGGGGTTGTCGGCCGCGTACCGCGCGACCCGGTCCAGGTACGCCGGCCGGCCGGCGAGGTCGTTGAGCCACACCCGGAGCCGGTTGCGCCCGGCGAAGGGTGCGTGGAGGTGCGCGTCCTGGAAGCCCGGCAGCACCATGCCGCCCGCGGCCTCGATCATCCTGGTCCGCGGGCCGATCAGCTCGGACACGGGCTCGGAGCCGACCGCGACGATCCGGTCCCCGCGTACGGCGACCGCGTCTGACCAACTGCGGACGGCGTCGACGGTGTAGACGTCGGCGCTGGTGATGACCAGGTCGGCGTACTCGGTCAACCTCGCACCCTCTTCCGGCTCAACCGCGCGGAGGTCGCCCGCCTCTGCACGTTGGCTCAGGATCGAAGCACAGACGGAAACGCTTCGGCAATGGTCGGCGCAGCGGCGGCGCGGCCGAGGAGACCCTCGACCGGCGAGCATCGAAGAAGGCGACGCTCACCCTGCAAAGCATTCGGGCTGTTCATGCTGGCTGATCCCGGATAGGGTCCCCGCCAGTCGTCTCAGCCAGGAGGTTTCCGGTGGTCAGCAAGCGTGCGCTTCGCATCGTCGTCGGTCTCGCCACACTCTCGCTCGCCGTCACCGGCTGCGGACGCTCAACCAGCGGGCAGACCCCACCGGGCGCCGGCGCCGCCTCGGTCGCCGCCGACGCCAAGGCCGCCGACCTGCTCCCGGCCGCCGTCAAGGACAAGGGCGTCCTGCGGGTCGCCACCGCCGAGGGCTACCCGCCGATGGAGATGTACAAGGACGGGACCCAGGAACTCACCGGCGTCGACCCGGATCTGGCCGCGGCGATCGCCGAGCGGCTCGGCCTCAAGCTGGAGATGACCAACGCCAGCTTCCCCGGCCTCACCCCCGGCCTGCAGGCCGACCGCTGGGACCTGGCGATGTCCTCGATGAGCGACACCGAGGAACGCCGCAAGGCCGTCGACTTCGTCGACTACTTCCAGGCCGGCGGCTCGATCATGGTGGCCAAGGGCAACCCTGCCGGGGTGAAGGACCTGGCGGACCTGTGCGGCCGGGCCGTGGTCCTCGCCAAGGGCAGCTCCAACCTCGCCATCGGCGAGAAGCAGAACGCCTCGTGCGCCAAGAAGATGACCATCTCGCAGAGCGAGGACGCCCCGACCGGCCTGCTGCAGATCGACGCCGGGCGCGCGGTGGCCACCATCGTCGACTACCCGGTGGCCAAGATGCTGGCCCAGCAGAGCGGCAAGTACGACGTGCTGGAGGCCCAGTACGAGGCCGGCCCGTGGGGCATCGCGATCGACAAGAAGGACAGCCAACTGCGCGACGCCGTGCGCAAGGCGCTGCAGGAGCTGATCGACTCCGGCGACTACTCCAAGATCATGGAGAAGTGGGGCGTGCAGGGCAGCGCCGTCAAGACCGCCACGGTCAACGACCAGAAGTGAGCACACCCGTGGAGGAGACCGTCGCGGGCCCGGGCGAGGCCGGGCCCGCCGCCCCCGAGACGCCCGAGGCGAACCGGATCAGCCACCCGCTGCGACCGGGGCGCTGGCTGGCCGCCGGGGCGACCGCCCTGATCCTGGCCTGGCTGGCCTGGACCATCGCGATCAACCCGAACCTGCACTGGGACATCGTCGTCAAGTACCAGCTCGACCGGGTCATCCTGGACGGACTCTGGGTCACCATCCAGCTCACCGTCGCCTCCATGGCGATCGGCGTGACGCTCGGCGTCATCGTGGCGCTGATGCAGGTCTCCGACAGCCGCATCCTGCGCGCGGGCGCCATGGCCTACGTCTGGTTCTTCCGCGGCACGCCGCTGCTGGTGCAGCTGATCTTCTGGTTCAACATCGCGCTGATCTTCCCGGAGGTCGGCCTGGGCGTGCCGTTCGGCGGTCCGAAGCTGGTGACCTGGGAGACCAACACCCTGGTCACCGGCTTTGTCGCCGCGCTGCTCGGGCTCAGCATCAACGAGGGCGCCTACATGAGCGAGATCGTCCGGGCCGGCCTGCGCGCGGTCGACCCCGGCCAGCAGGAGGCCGCAGCGGCGTTGGGCATGTCCCGTATGAAGATCATGAAGCGGGTGGTGCTGCCCCAGGCGATGCGGATCATCGTCCCGCCGACCGGCAACCAGTTCATCTCCATGCTGAAGACGACCTCGCTCGTGTCGGTCATCGCCGGCGCCGACCTGCTCACCGTCGCCCAGCGGCTCTACCTGACCAACTTCGAGGTGATCGCCCTGCTGATCGTCGCGTCCATCTGGTACCTGGTGCTGACCACCGTCGCCAGCATCGGCCAGTACTTCCTGGAACGCCGGTTCAGCCGCGGCTTCGGCGCCACCACACCCGGCACCCTGCGGGGGCGGATCGCCCGCAACCTGCGGCTCACCGGGAGCGCGCGATGACCCCGCCGATGGTGCAGTGCCGGTCCCTGCGCAAGAGCTTCGGCCGCCTCGAGGTGCTGCGCGGCATCGACCTGACCATCGAACGCGGCCGGGTCGTCTGCGTGGTCGGCCCGTCCGGCTCCGGCAAGTCCACACTGCTGCGCTGCCTCAACCACCTGGAGGAACCGCAGGCGGGCCGGGTCTACGTCGACGGCGACCTGATCGGCTACTCCGAGCGCGGCGGCCGGCTGCGGCCGCTGCCGGACGCGCGCCTGCGCCGGCAGCGCGAGTCGATCGGCATGGTCTTCCAGCGCTTCCACCTCTTCCCGCACCGCACCGCCCTGGAGAACGTGATGGAGGGCTTGATCGCGGTGAAAGGCGTCCCGACGAGCGACGCGCGACAGCGGGCCGCCGACCTGCTCGACCGGGTCGGGCTGGCCGACCGCGCCCACCACTACCCGGCCCAGCTCTCCGGCGGCCAACAGCAGCGGGTGGCCATCGCCCGGTCCCTGGCCATGTCGCCGAAGCTGATGCTCTTCGACGAGCCGACCTCGGCGCTCGACCCGGAACTGGTCGGCGAGGTGCTGGACGTGATGAAGGACCTCGCTGCCAGCGGCATGACCATGATCGTGGTGACCCACGAGATGGGCTTCGCCCGCGAGGTCGGCGACCACCTCGTCTTCATGGACGAGGGCGTGATCGTCGAACAGGGGCCACCCCGCGAGATCCTCGCCGCACCGCAGCACGACCGTACCCGCGCCTTCCTGTCGAAGGTGCTGTGATGGCGCGCCTCGACCTGCTGATCACCGGCGGGGAGATCATCGACGGCACCGGCTCCCCAGCCCGTCCGACCGACGTGGGGGTACGGGACGGGCGGCTGGTCCTGCTGCCGACCGGCAGCCGCACCCCCGGCGTCGAGGTGGTCGACGCGACCGGGCTGGTCGTCACGCCGGGCTTCATCGACGTGCACACCCACTCCGACCTGCTCGCCGGCGACGACGCGCAGCGCGAGACGTTGCGCCGGGCACCGCTGCTCCAGGGCGTCACCACGGAGATCTGCGGCAACTGCGGGATCAGCCCCTTCCCGATCCCGCCCGACCGCGACGGGCCGGTGCGGGAGCTGATCGCCGCGACCTTCGGCCCGCCCGCGTCGGCGTACGCGTCGTTCGCCGAGTTCGCCGACGCGCAGGGCGTGGCCCGGCGCAACCACCTCGCCGCCCTCGTCGGGCACGGCACGCTGCGCGCCGCGGTGGTCGGCTTCGCCCAGCGGCGAGCCACGCCAGCGGAGATCCGGCGGATGTGCCAACTGCTCGACGAGGCGCTCGCCGCGGGCGCCGCCGGCCTGTCCACCGGCCTGATCTACTCACCGGGCGTGAACGCCAGCACCGACGAGGTCATCGCGCTGGCCCGGGTGGCGGCCGCGCACGGCAAGCCGTACGTGACACACCTGCGCGACGAGATGTCCCAGGTCGAGTCGGCCCTGGAGGAGGCGATCGAGATCGCCACCGCGGCCGGGTCGGCGTTGCAGGTCTCCCACCACAAGACGGCGGGGCGGCGGGCCTGGGGCAGCACCATCCGCACCCTCGCCCGGCTCGAGCAGGCGCGCGCCGACGGGCTCGACGTCACCTGCGACGTCTACCCGTACACGGCGGGCAGCACGGCCCTGCACGCGATGCTGCCGCCGTGGCTGATCGCCGACGGGGTACCGGCCATGCTCGCCGCCGCCGCCGAGCCGGCGGTCCGCGACCGGATCCGCCACGACCTGGTCGCCGGGGTGCCGGGCTGGGAGAACACCGTCGGCAACGGCGGCTGGGACCTGATCCGCGTCGCGTCCGCCCCGAACAACCCGGACACCCAGGGGCACACCATTGCCGACCTGGCCGCCGCGCGCGGCGTCGACCCGGTCGACTACGCCTGCGACCTGCTCGCCGCCGAACGCGGCGACGTCACCATCCTCAGCCACTCCATGCACGAGGACGACGTACGCCGGGTGCTGGTCAGCCCGCTGACCATGCTCTGCTCGGACGGCGTACCCAAGGGCGGCCGCCCCCACCCGCGGTGGGCGGGTAGCTTCGCCCGCGTGCTGGGCCACTACGTGCGCGACGTGGGACTGCTGGACCTGGCGGCGGCGGTGCACAAGATGACGTCGATGCCCGCCCGCCGCTTCGGCCTACCGGAACGAGGACTGCTCACCGACGGCTACCTAGCCGACCTGGTGGTCCTCGACCCGCAGCGGGTCGCCGACGGCGCCACCTACGACGACCCGCTGGCACCGCCGGGCGGTGTGCGGTGCGTGGTGGTCGGCGGCCAGGTCGTCGTGGACGACGGCACGGTCACCGACGCCCGGCCCGGGCGGGTGCTCGCCGTACCGGATCGGGCGCCGACCGGGGCGGGACGGCCGTGAGCGCGGCTCGCGGCGGTCGAGCCATGCGGGTCGGGGCGATGGTGCGGCGGCTGGAGGACGGCCACTGCCTCTCGGCGGAACCCGACCTGGTTCTGCCGCTGGCCAGCGTCGGCAAGGTCCTGCTCCTCGGCGAGGTGGCGCAGCGGCTCGCCGATGGCACGCTCGCCGCGGACCAGCCGGTGCAGCTGCGCGACGACGACCGGGACGTCGGCGGCACCGGCCTGCTCGGCCGGCTGTCGCCGACGTGCTGGACGGTCGCCGACCTGGCCACGGCGGTCGCCGCCGTCAGCGACAACGCCGCCACCAACGCCCTGCTGCGGCTGGTGACGCTGGACGCCCTGCAGCAGGCGGCCCGCCGCGCCGGGCTACGGGACACCACCGTGCACGACCGCATCCGCGCCGAGCGCGGCCCCGGCGTACCGGAAACCTTTGCCACCGGCACCGCCCGCGAGCTCTGCGCCTTCCTCGCCCAGGTAGCGACGGGGACGTGGCGGAGCCCGCAGGCGTGCCGGCTGCTGCGCGGCTGGCTCGCCGGGAACACCGACCGCGCGATGGTCGCCGACTCGGTCGGCCACGACCCGTGGTCGAGCGACGGCGTCCGGGTGGAGAACAAGACCGGCACCGACACCGGGGTACGGGCCGACGTCGGGATCGTCTCCGGCCGGCACACCGTTGTCTACGCCGTGATCGCCGCGTTCGAACCCGCGGCCGAGCGCGCCGCCGTGGCCGAGTTGCGGCGCTGGGGCACCGTGGTCGACCGGCTCGCCGGACCCCACCGCCCGGACAACTCCTGACTGAGCTCCACCGCCGCGTCGGTCAGCCGCTCAACGAACCTCCCGACCACGGGATTGGGGTTGCCGGGGCGCAACGCCACACCGATCTCCCGGTGCAGACTGGCGTGGGCGAGCTGCCGCACCGCCACCCCGCCGGGATTGCGCAGACCGAGCGACGGCACCAACGCCACCCCGACACCGGCCCGCACCAGGCCCAGCACCACCTCGTAGTGGTCGCTGCGGCACCGGATCCGCGGCGCGAAGCCCTCGGCCCGCGCCGCCAACTCCAGCACCGACACCTCGCCCTGCACGCCGAGGGTGGTGATCCACGGCTCGGCGGCAAGGTCACCGAGCTGCAGCCGCCGCCGGCGGGCGAGCGGATGGTCGGCCGGGAGCACCACCAACTGCGGGTCCACCATCAGCGGCTCGACCTTCGCGTACGGCAACTCCTGCGCCGGACTCAGCGGATGGTCGAAGACCACCACCAGGTCCAGCTCGCCCTGCTGGAGGCGGGGCAGCAGCTCGTGCGGCTGCCCCAGGATCAGCGCCAGCTCGACCTGCGGATGGTCCCGGGTGAAGCTGGACAGCGCGCGCGGCAGCAGCTCCGTGCCGGCGGTGGCGAAGAACCCGATCCGCAGCAGTCCCCGGCGGCCTGCGCCGTGCGCGGACAGCTCGTCCCGGGCCGCCGACATCAGATCGGCGATCTGCTGCGCGTAGTCCGCCAGGCGCTGGCCCGCGACCGTGAGCCGCAGGCTGCGCGGCCCCCGGTCCACCAGCGCCACCCCGGCCTCCTGCTCCAGGGTGGCGAGCTGGTGGGAGACCGCGGACGGGCTCAGCCCCAGCTGCTCGGCCGCGGCGACGATCGTGCCGTGCCGGGCGATCTCCAGGACGACCTGCAGGCGTGCAGTGTTGAACATCGGCGGGCTGCCTTCCCTGCTCAGCGGCGGTGCGGTCGATCGTCGACCGCCGCCGGTCCCACACTCTTGCATGCCGGCCGCGCCCGCTCCAGACCGACGACGCGTCGCACGGCCTACGCATAGTCCGCCGTCGGTGCGGGTAGAAGGACGTCACTGCACTGCAGTGGGTATGGGGCGACGCTGCCTCACCCCGCACGAGTCGATCCGCGCCGGCTGGACGCCCGGCCCCCGGTGGTTACCCGCTGGCGAGGCGAGGCGACTCGATCACCGCATTCGAAGGAGGGCGGCCGATCATGATTTTCCAGGGTGGATCCGTTCGTCGACGGCGGGCGCCGGCTGCGTTGCACAGCCGCCGCGCCCAGCACTGGCGGCCGTTCGCGCCGGCCTGTTCCCAGGCGTGGCACGGGCGTGTCGTCCGCCGGGTCGGGTGACCGACATGTCCGCTGTGTCCCCGCGCCGAACGGCGCTCACCGTCCCGTCGATACCTCGCGGGTACGTGCAGTACCTGCAGACCAAGCTGCTGGAGGCCGAAGCCGGCCTGACCGCGATGACCGACCGGTACGAGCGGACGAAGGCGCGCTTCGATCGCTGCTACGCCCGCCGCGGCATCACGCCCGAGGCCGACATCGTCAACTACAGCAACGCCAAGGGGATGAACCCGGAGCTGAAGTTCTGGTACGCCAAGGTCGAGCACTTCCAGCGGGAGGTGGCCGCGTACGGGGCGGCGCTGACCGGGCTCGACGCCGCGCGCCGGATGCTCACCGACGACGGCTACCGCGTCCCCGAGTACGGGCGCTCGCGCAACAACAGACGCGCCCTGAACCGCGTCAGCTGACGATCCGCGAGGCCGCCTCTTCCGGCTGCTGCTGCCTCCCGCGCTCGGGGTGAACTGGCACGTTCCAGCTCGCTCGACGCGAGCGTCCCTGCCGTCGAGGGCCGGTAGCCCGAGCCGGCAGGGGAGGAGGCGGGTGCGTGGGCACCCGCCACCTCACCGGCACGGCTCCGCCGAGCACGAGGGTTATCCCAGCGACTCCGTCAGGGGCAGGTCACCGTACGGCCGTTGGCGACGGACCTGATCCCGGCGGCGTCCCGGACCGTGCGGAAGTTGGTCCGGAACGCGTTGAACACCGTGGTGTCCTCCAGTTGCAGCAGCGTCTCGTCGGACTGGCGCAGCGAGTTGTAGCTGAAGTTGTGACTGCCGACCCAGGTGATCGTCCGATCCGCGCCGCCGTAGTAGTTGCCCTCCACCTGCAGGTACTTGCTGTGCGTCCAGACGCTGTCGCCGACGCAGTAGTACTTGACGACCGGCCCGCCGTAGGCGCTGTTCGTGGCGGCCAGGAGGTTCTTCATCGCGGTGACCTCGGAGCCGCTGCCCGAGTCGTACCGCTCCACCACCTCGACGTAGCAGCCCGCGTTGTCCAGCGCCCACAGCTTCGAGGCGAGGTAGGTGCGGCTGAAGATGGCCTGGTTGACCCGAATGATGGTGCGGTGGGTGCCGTCCTGGGTGCCCGCCACCGAGTTGCCGAAGCACGCGACGTTGTTGAGCACGGTCATGATCGCGTCTTCGTTCGGGTCGTTGTACGGCTGTCCGTTGCTCTCCTGCCGCGGGTAGAAGTGGATCTTCGCGTTGCCGGAGGTCACCGCCGGTCGGCCGGTGTCGTAGTAGTTGTTGTTGGCCACGCGAGCCCTGAGGTCGTCGAAGTAGCCGCTGTAGGCGTTGTAGATGGCGGTGTTCCCGACCAGGACGAGCGCGGCGTTCCACCCGCCGAGCCCGTCCCGGCCGGTGTGCAGGTTGGCCGTCGACTGAACCACCACGTTCGAGGCGCCCTGGGTGCTGGAGAAGAGGAGGAACTTGTTGTGGTTGATCGACTCGACGGTGCTCAACACCCGGTTGCCGATGCAACCGCGGCCCGCCGGGCAGAACAGGATCCACGACGCCGCGCCGAGGTTGGTGCCGAGCGCCGTCACGAGGGCGGCGTACGGCGCCTTGGCGGAGTCGTTGTCGTTGAAGATGACCTGGACGTTCACCCCCCGGTTCTTCGCCGCGATCAAGGCGTTGGGCACGGTGGCGTCGGTCGCGTAGAACATCGCCATCCGGATGCGGGAGCCGGCCGGCGCGCCGTCGATCAGTTCCACGAGGCGGGTCTGGATCGCCGCCTCCTCGGCGGCCGTACCGATCGGGTTGTTGAAGACGGCGGTGGTGGTCGGCACGGCGACCGCGGGCGCCATGTCGACGGACAGTCCCGCGGCCAGGAGGCACGCGGACGCGGCGATCGACGCTATGGCTCTGCGTAGGGACATGGACCCTCCCGGAGGACAGACGGGCGACGCTTGTCGATTAATCGATGCTAAAAAAATCATCGATCCGCCGCTGCCCTCTTCCGGCCGGCAGCTTGAGAGCGGCAGGCGAGGAGGCGGGCGCGGGGCACCCGCCTCCTCGGCATCGGAGAGCCTGGCGGATCAGCGGCTGAGCCGCTGGTAGCGGCGGACCGCCAGCGGCGCGATCAGCACGATGAGCAGCACCGGCCAGCCGACCGCCAGCACCAGCGGATGCTGCGCCGCCCACGACTCGCCGCCGATGCCCGGGTTGCCGAACAGCTCCCGCGCGGCCGCCACGGTGGCGGACAGCGGATTCCACGCGGCTACCGTGCCCAGCCACCGCGGCAGCAGGTCCGGGGCGACGAAGACGTTGGACAGGGCGGTGAGCGGGAAGGCGAGCGGGAACACGATCACCGCGACCGTGTCCGGGTTGGGCACGAGGAGGCCGAACAGGATGCCCACCCAGGTCAGCGCCAGCCGCAGCAGCAGGATCAGGCTCATCGCCGCCAGGGCGTCGCCCAGTCCGTTGCGCCACCGCCAGCCGACGAGCAGGCCGCAGACCACCAGGGTGGCCAGCTCCAGCACAGCCCGGGCGAGGTCCGCGCCGGCCCGCCCGGTCAGCAGCGCGGACCGGGCCATCGGCATGGAGCGGAACCGGTCGACCACGCCTCGGCTGGCGTCGACGGCGACCGCCGAGGCGGTGGCGCCGAGGCCGTAGAGCATCGTCATCACGAACACGCCGGGCAGCAGGAACTCCCGGTAGTTGCCGTTGCCGGGCACCGCCATGCCGCTGCCGAACACGTAACCGAAGACGAGCACGAACATGATCGGCAGCGTGAAATAGAGGACGATCTCCTCCGGCGAACGGACCACGTGCCGCATGTTCCGCCCGGCCATCACCCAACCGTCGGCCACCGCCCAGCCGAGCCGGACCAACACCCCAGCCGTCCGGACCTCTGCCGTGGTTGCGGCCGCGCCGCGCCGGGAGTCGACTGCCGTGCTCACACCGCCACCTCCTCACGGGGGCCGGCCGACCGCTGCCCGGTGAGCCGCAGGAACGCCTCGTCCAGCGTGGGCCGGCGCAGCACGACATCTTCGACCGCGATGTCGTGATCCTGCAGCGCCCGCATGACGTCGGCGAGCGCGCCGATCCGGTCCACGACCGGCGCGCTGAGCTGCCGGATCTCCGCATCCGAGGTCACCGGCCCGCCGGTGGCCCGCTCGACGATGCCGGCGGCGGCCGGCAGCTGGGCGCCGTGCCGAACCACCAGCTCGATCCGGTCCTCGCCGATGCGGGCCTTCAGCTCGGCCGAGGTGCCCTCGGCCACCACCCGGCCGGAGTCCACCACCGAGATCCGGTCGGCCAGCTGGTCCGCCTCCTCCAGGTACTGGGTGGTGAGCAGCACCGTGGTGCCGTCGGCGACCAGCGACCGGACCGCCTCCCACAGGCCGTTGCGGCTACGCGGGTCCAGTCCGGTGGTGGGCTCGTCCAGGAACAGCACCCGCGGCGTGGTGATCAGGCTGGCGGCGAGGTCGAGCCGGCGGCGCATCCCGCCGGAGTACGCCCCGGCCGACCGGTCCGCCGCGTCGGCGAGCCCGAACTGCTCGAGCAGCTCGTCGGCCCGCCGCCGGGCCACCCGCGCCGGCAGGTGCCGCAGCCGGCCGAACAGGATCAGGTTCTGCCGTCCGCTGAGGATCTCGTCGACCGCGGCGTACTGCCCGGTCAGCCCGATCAGCGCGCGGACCCGTTCGGGATGCCGGGTCACGTCGTGCCCGGCCACCCTCGCGTGGCCGGCGTCGAAGCGCAGCAGGGTGGCCAGGATCCGCACCGCAGTGGTCTTGCCCGCGCCGTTCGGGCCGAGCAGCCCGCACACGGTGCCGGTAGGCACGGTCAGGTCGAACCCGTCGAGAGCGGGCGTCCCGCCGTACGACTTGCGCAGCCCCTCGGCGACGACGGCCGATGTTTCGTAGGTCATGCCGGCAGCGTCGCCGGGCCCGCTGACCGGCCGCGCACCGTCCGCTGACGGGCGGCCGCGCCGCCGTCAGCGCTCGTCCAGCAGCGCGAGCGCCTGCTCCCGGCCCAGCCCGGCGCCCCGGGCGAAGGCCCGCTCGAACGTCGCGTCCCCGATCTCGGCCCGGGCGGCCGCCGCCACCGGCGCGGCCCGCGCCGCCTCGCCGGCACCGGTGCCGTGCAGCAGCGCCGACACCGCCCCGAGCAGCAGCGCCGCCTGCTCGGCCGCACCCCGCCGCAGCACCGGCCCGACCAGACCCTCCACCGCGGCGCCGACCGTCGGCACGTCCCAGACCCCGAGGGTCGCACCCAGCACCTGCCGGTAGTGGGCCCGCGCTGTCGGCGCGTCCCCGACCGCGTCGGCGAGCTGCCCGAGCGCGACCAGCGCCGCGAGCCGCACCACCTCGGCGCCGAACCAGCCGGCCGGGCACTCGGCCACCGCCTGCTCGCACAGCCGCCGCGCCCGGTCCAGGTCACCCCGCCGGCGGGCGATCTCGCCGAGCCCGTAGTGGGCCGCGGCGACCAGCTCCGGCGCCCCCGCCGGCCGGGCCACCTCCACCACCCGCCGGTAGTCGACGTCCGCCCCGTCCAGGTCACCGACCCCGAGCCGCCCGTCCGCCCGGGTCCGCAGCAGCTCGGCCATGTCGAGCGCGGAGCCGAGCTCGTGCGCCAGCCGCAGGGCCTCCGCCATCGGTTCGGCGGCCGCCGCCGGGTCGCCCACCCGGTAGGCCCCCTCGGCGAGCGTGCTGAGGACCAGGATCATGCCCCACCGTTCGCCGATCGCGCGGAAGCCGTCGAGGGCGACCGTCAGGTCCGCGCGGGCCTCGTCGTATCGGCCGTGGAGCAGCCACAGCATCGCCAGCCCGAACGAGCCCAGCGCCTGGCTCCACGGGTCGGTGCCGAGCAGCGCGTTCGGCCGCTGCGCGAGCAGCGGCATCCGTTCCTGCGGTGGGGGACCGGCGATCATCCCGGACAGGTAGAGCAGGAACGGGTGTTCCGGCGGCCGCCCCAGATTCCAGAGGATGTCGTTGGCCGGGCCGATGTGCAGGGGACGGGCTCCGCCGCCGCTCACCGTGGCGACCAGCAGGCAGATTGCGTACTCCTCGGCGAGCCCGGACGGCGGGCCGCCGAGCAGGTCGACGAGCCGCCCGGCCAGCGCGGCCCCCTCACCCCGCAGCCCGCGCAGCCACCAGTAGAACGACAGGGCGGCGACCAGCCGCAACGCGACATCCGCGTCGTCGGCCGCCACCGCCCGGCGCAGCGCGGCGAGCAGGTCGTCGCGTTCCGCGTCCAACCGCCGCAGCCAGTCCAGCTGCGCCGCGCCGCGCAACCCGACGTCGCCCGCCCGCGCGAGGTCCAGAAAGTACGCCGCGTGCGCCCGGCGCAGCTCGTCGGCCTCGCCCGCCTCGGCGAGCCGCTCGGCGGCGAACGCGCGCACCGTCTCCAGCATCCGGAAACGCCCGTCGGCGGCGTCCACCAGCGACTTCTCCACCAGGCCGGTCAGCACGTCGAGCACGTCCGCGCCCACCGGCGCGCAGACCCCCTCGACGGCAGCCAGGTCGGCGTGACCGGCGAAGACGCTCAGCCGGCGCGCCAGCCGCCGTTCCGGCTCGTCCAGCAGGTCCCAGCTCCACCGGACCACCGCGCGCAGGGTCTGGTGCCGCGGCTCCGCGACCCGGCTGCCCCGGTTCAGCAGCCGGAACCGGTCGTCCAGCCGGGCCGCCACCTCCGCCACCGGCAGCGCCCGCAACCGGGCGGCGGCCAGCTCGATGGCCAGCGGCAGGCCGTCGAGGGTACGGCAGATCCGCAGCACCGCAGGCGTCGTGGTCTCGTCCACCGTGAACCCCGGCGCCACGTCGGCGCCGCGGTGCGCGAACAGCCGTACCGCGGCGTACTCCCGGGCCAACCCGGGCGCGACGCTGCCGGACGGCACCGGCAGGCCGGCCACCGGGCAGAGCGCCTCCCCGGTCACGCCGAGCGGTTCGCGGCTGGTGGCCAGGACCCGCACCAGCGGGGCGGCCCGGAGCAGCCGGGCGGTGAGCCGGGCCGCGTCGGCCACGACGTGCTCACAGTTGTCGAGCAGGAGCAGCAACCCGCGGTCGGCGAGCGCCGCGACCAGCCGGTCGGTGACGTCACGGGGGCCGCCCGGCACGCGCAGCGCGGCGTCACGCAGGTCGAGCGCGGCCAGCATCGCCGGCGCCACCTCCCCGCCGGCCGGCACCGCCGCCAGCTCGACCAGGCACACCTCGCCGCCGTGCCGGGCGGCGGCCTCGACGGCCAACCGGGTCTTCCCGACGCCGCCCGGGCCGTGCAGCGTGACCAGCCGGGCCTCGCCGAGCAACTTGCCGAGGCGGCGCAACTCCTCCTCCCGGCCCACGAAGCTGCTCAACTGCCCGGGCAGCGGGGGCAGCCGGGGCGGCGCCGCCCCGGCGCGCGGCTCGACCTCGTCGCGCAGCAGGGTCGTGTGCAGCGCGACCAATTCGGCGGACGGGTCCGTGCCCAGCTCGTCGGCGAGCAGGCGGCGCAGGTCCGCGAAGGCGGTGAGCGCCTCGGCCCGGCGGCCGTCGGCGTGCAGCGCGCGCATCAGCTGGCCGTGCAGCCGCTCCCGCAACGGGTGGGCCGCGACCAGCTCCCGCAGCTCCGCCACCAGCGCCCCGACGGCAGGCGATCCGGGCGCCGCCAGCCGCAGCTCCGCCTCGATCCGGTCCTCCGTCGCGGCCAGCCGGCGATCCCACAGCCGCGCCGCCTGCGCCGCGGCGAACGGCGCCTCCGGCACATCCGCCAGCGGATCCCCGCGCCACAGCGCGAGCGCCTCGCGTAGCACCTCGGCGGCCCGGCGCGGATCACCGGCACCGAGCGCGGCCCGCCCGGTGTCGGCCAGGCGAAGGAACCGGTGCGCGTCGACGTCCTCCGGGTCGACGGCGAGCCGGTAGCCCGCCGGATGGAACTCGACCGGGTCGACCGGACCGGCCGGCAGCACCTGGCGCAGCCGGGACACCTGTGACTGCAGCGCATTCGCCACGCCGGCCGGCGGTTCGCCGCCGTACAGGCCGTCGATCAGGCGCTCCCGCGCCACCACCCGGCCGGCGTCGAGCAGCAACAGCACCAGCAGCGCACGCAGCCGCGGCCCGCCGACGGCGAGCCGGCGACCGTCGGCGGCGTACACCTCGGTCGCGCCCAGAATGCCGAACCGCACGCCGTCGATTGTCGCTCAGGCGTTCCCGGTCGAGGTTCGTCCGGCTCGGTGCAGTCGGTCGGTGCGTCGAGCACGGCCGTGATCGACTCCGTCAAATACGATGTGCCGCATGGTCGCAACCCGGTGGCCGCGCCGCCCCTACCGGCGTCCCCGCCGCGACGGCCCGCGCCACCACCGTCCCACCGTCCTGAGAGCCGCTCGATGACGGACCCGGTCGCAGGCTTTTCCCGCCCGGCCGGATGGTGGCTGCGAATCGTGTTCGGAGTCATCGGCCTGGCCGCCCTCGTCCTCGGCTACATCGGCTTCGAGCGCCTGCTCCAGGTACGGCCGGACACCGCCCACGACCCGTACGACGTGCTCTACTACGACCTGCAACTGTTCGTCCTCAGCGCCGAACCCTTCCAGAACGCCGGCCCCTACCCGTGGCAGCTGCAGGTCGCCCGGTTCGCCGCCCCGCTGTTCACCCTGCTCGCCGTGGCCGAGACCGGCCGGCTGCTGCTGGCCGCCGAGATCCGCCGCCTCCGCGCCCGACGAGCCCGCGGTCACGTCCTGGTCTGCGGCGACTCCCAGTTCGCCCACATGCTCGCCGACCGGCTCTTCGCCGACGGCGAACGGGTGGTCGTGGTGCGCTCCGTACCGTTCGGACCGCTGGAGTACCGCCGGCGCCGGTATCTCGGCGTCGTCGGCGACCCGACCAGCGCCGAGGTGTTACGCGGCGCCGGCCTGCCCCAGGCCCACACCATCTACGCCTGCACCGACGACGACGACCGCAACCACGCGATCGCCAACACCGCCAGCCAGCTCATCCAGGACCGCCGGCAACCACCTCGGGTCTACGTCCTGGTCCACGACTCCGAGATGTGCCTGTCGCTGCAGGCCCGACGGCTCGGCGCCGCCGGATCCAGCCGACTCCGCCTGGACTACTTCGATGTCGACGACGTCGCCGCCCGCGCGCTGCACCGGCACCACCCGCTGCCACGCGTGGCCGGCCGGCCGACCAGGGTCCTCATCGCCGGCACCGGCGCCTTCCGCCGCGCCCTGCTGGTGGAGACCGCTCGGCACTGGCGAGCCCGGCGCGCCGACACCCCTCCCGGCCACATCGGCGCGCCGCTGCGAGTGGACCTGGTGGCCCCGGACGCCACCACCGAACTCGCCCTCGCCGCGTCCCGTTACCCGTTCCTGACCACCGTCTGCCAACTCGCCGGGTACAACGTGGACCTCGCCGGTCTCGTCGAGCTCGACCAGCTCGAACGCGACCGTTACGACCGCATCTACATCTGCGGGCCGGACGAGACCAGCGGCCTGCAGTACGTGCTGGACACACCCGCCCTCTGGCGGGGCGCGGAGAGTTCCGTCTTCGTACCGGTCTACCGGCAGGCGGCGCTCGCCGCGGCCTTCCACGGCGACTCCCGCCACGACCTGCTCGACGAGGTGCACGGCAAGCTCCGCCTCTATCCGGTGCTGACCCACGCCTGCGACGCCCGGCTGATCGCCGAGGACCTCACCGAGCGGCTGGCCCGGCTGATCCACGACCGCTACCTGCAGGCCCAGCAGCGCGCCGGGGTACGCCCCGGCGACTCGCCGGCGATGGTGGACTGGTCGCGACTGCCCGAGTCGCTGCGGCGGGCCAACCGGGCCCACGTCCAGGACATCGCCGCCAAGCTGTTGAAGCTCGGTTGCGTCGTGGCGCCCCGGCACGGCAGCACCGGCGACGCCTCGGCCGCCGGGCTGGCCATCGACGACCGGATCGAGGAACTCGCCCGCCTCGAGCACGAACGGTGGTGCCGGGAACGGCGCGGGGAGGGCTGGACGTACGGGGAACCCCGCGACGACCTGCGGCGGCGGCATCCCGCGCTGCGGCCGTGGGACGAGCTGACCCCCGACGTCCAGGAGCAGAACCGCGAGGAGATCCGGGCGCTGCCCGACGTGCTGTCCGACAACGGATTCGAGCTGATCCGACTGGCACCCGCGGTGCCCACGCAGCGGAGAGGACCGGGGGATGTCAACTGACCCCGTGCCGGTGCGCGTCGGCATCACCGGGCACATCAATCTGACCCGCGCCACCGAGGCGCTCGTCGCCGACGCGCTCCGCGCTGAGTTGCGCCGGATCAGCGACCGGCCGGTGCACGGCGTCACCTGCCTGGCGGCCGGTGCGGATCAGGTCTTCGCGCGGACGATTCTGGCCACCGGCGGCACGTACGAGGTGATCCTGCCGGCCGAGGACTACCGGACCGCCGTGATCGGCCCGCAGAACCGGGCCGCCTTCGACGAGCTGCTCGCCCGGGCGGTCGAGGTCATCCACACCGGGTACGACCGCTCGGGTACCGCCGCCTACGTGGCCGCCAACCGGGAGCTGGTGCGCCGGGTGCAGCGACTCGTGGCGGTCTGGGACGGCGAACCGGGCTGCCACGCGGCGTCGACGGACCGGACCGTCGAGTGGGCGCGGCGGCGCGGCATCCCCACCACCGTCCTCTGGCCCGACGGCGCCGCTCGGCTGCCCCCAGGGGACTGACGGGTCGGCACCGGCGGCTTGCCCGTGCCGCGTCACGGAGCAGGACTGTTGCCCCAGCATTCACCAGTTGCGGCGTTGGCCTGCGCGGCGGGCTGCCCGCGTCCGATGCTTGGCAGCACGGGCACCCCACTGCGGGGCGTGTCTCAGCCGAGGGGAGGCGGGGTGGCGACCTACACGTACCGATGTTCCCGGCACGGCGAGTTCGCGGCGTCGTTCCCGATCGGCGAGGCCACCGCCCGGGTCCCCTGTTCCCTGTGCGGCGCCGACGGGGTGAGAGTGTTCTCCGCGCCGTTGCTCGTGCGCACGCCACGCCGGTTGGCCGCGGCGATCGACCGGGCGGAGCGGAGCGCGGAGCAGCCCGACGTGGTGTCGGCGATTCCTGGCGGGCAGCAGGCGAGGCGGCGCCCGGTCAACCCGCTCCAGGATCGCCTGCCGCGGCCGTGACCGCAGGAGCCGGAACCGCAGGTCCGCGCGGGCGACGCGGCACCTGGTGAAGAGGAGGCGGTTATGCCCGAACTGTTGTTCCCGCTGGACTCGACCAGGAGCTTCACCGACCAGGAGAAGATCGGCCACAACAGATGGCACCCGGACATCCCGCCCGCGGTCACCGTCCGGCCCGGGCAGTCGTTCCGGGTGCACTGCCGCGAGTGGTTCGACGGCGCCATCCACAACGACGATTCGGCGGTGGACGTGCGGGACGCGCCCCTGTCGAAGGTGCACGCCCTCAGCGGGCCCTTCGCGGTGCAGGGTGCCGAGCCCGGCGATCTGCTCGTGGTCGACATCCTCGACGTCGGCCCCATCCCGCAGGAGGATTCGGGCCCGCTCGCCGGCCAGGGCTGGGGATACACCGGCATCTTCCCCAAGCGCAACGGCGGGGGTTTCCTCACCGACCGGTTCCCTGACGCCTACAAGGCGATCTGGGACTTCAGCGGGCAGAAGGCGACGTCCCGGCACGTTCCGCGGGTCACGTTCACCGGAATGATCCACCCCGGGCTGATGGGCACCGCCCCGTCGGCGAAGCTGCTGGCGAAGTGGAACGAACGGGAAGCGGCGCTGCGGGCCACGGACCCCGACCGCGTGCCGCCCCTGTCGCTGCCGCCCGAGCCGCGCGACGCGATCCTCGGAACGCTCAGCGGCGCCGACTTCGACCGGGTGGCGGCGGAGGCCGCCCGTACGGCGCCTCCCCGCGAGAATGGCGGAAACCAGGACATCAAGAACCTCACCAAGGGTTCCCGGGTCTTCTATCCGGTCTACGTGCCAGGCGCCAACCTGTCCGTCGGTGACCTCCACTTCTCCCAGGGCGACGGGGAGATCACCTTCTGCGGCGCCATCGAGATGGGCGGCTTCGTCGACCTGCACGTCGACCTCATCAAGGGCGGCATGGACACCTACGGCGTCTCCGAGAACGTCATCTTCCTGCCGGGGAACACCAATCCGCAGTACTGCCAGTGGCTGGCCTTCTCCGGCATCTCCGTCACCCTGGACGGCGAACAGCGCTACCTCGACTCCCAGTTGGCGTTCCAGCGTGCCTGCCTGCACGCCGTCGACTACCTGACCACCTTCGGTTACGCGCCCGAGCAGGCCTACCTGCTTCTCGGAGCGGCGCCGATCGAGGGACGGTTCTCCGGGGTGGTGGACATCCCGAACTCCTGCGCCACCGTCTACCTGCCGACCGAGATCTTCGACTTCGACGTACGGCCGTCGGCCGCTGGACCGACCAGGATCGATGCGGGCCCGGGTGCGCCGAAGGCGACCTTCTGACCGCCCAGGAGGACGTACCCGGGCTCTGGGCACCGTAATGCCCAGCGGCCCGGGCGTCGCCGACGGCGGGTCGAGGCCCGCCAGGTACCCCTACCGGCTCTTCTTGAGGTTCTGGTGGAGCTTCTCGGGATCGCGGACGAAGTCCATCTTCTTGTCCCGGGCCCGGGAGAAGTCGTCGATCATGTGCTGCACCTCGCCCGGGGTGAACCGTCGGTCCTCGTCACCTTCCTTCTTCAGCCAGTTGATCACGTCGTCGTAGCTCTTCCAGTCCTTCTTGCCCATCAGGCGCTCGATGTCGGTGACGTCGTAGTCCTTCTGCATCGCCTGGCTGGACGGGTCGTGGATCTTCATCGCCTGCTCCTCCCGTGACGTGCTTCCTCGCGCGATTGCCCGTGGTGCGCCCCGGCAAACGGGCCCGGCAACGGACGCGCCTCCGGGCCGCAGGCGACGTTGGCGATCTGCCGTCTCGGGTACGCGGGGCGGATGGCCGAGCTGCTGGAGGACGGCGACATCTACTTCCTCTACCGCCCCCGCGTGGAGGAGGAGCACGTGGATTCGCTGGAAGAGGTGCAGCGGCTGCTGGTGGTGATGCACCCGTGGCACGGGAGGCACCTGCGACTGCTGGTGGTCGGGCGGAAACGTCTGCCGGACATCTCCGAGCACGACCGCTTCTGGGCGTTCGTCGACGAGGTCGTGGACCGGCCGGAGCAGCTGCACGAGGCGTTGCAGGCGCGCGCGTACCGGACGAGCACCCGGGGCCGGCGGCGGCAGCCGCCGGCGCGGCCCGCAGCGGAGGGGGCGTACGTGATCGCGCGGCACGACGACCACACCCATCTGGCGTACGAGCTGGAACTGCCGATGCGGCTCGGCGAGGCGCAGCATGAGCTCAGCATCGAGCCGGAGGCGAGCTACATCGTCACAGTGAAGAACCCACAGGCTCCCTCCCCGCCGGGCGTCGGCCTTGCCCGCTCGCAGAAGGTCAAGCTGCCTGCCCCGCTGCAGCAGAAGTTCCACGGTCGCCGGTTCGCCCCGCTCGACCCGCCGGGCTTCCTCGATCATCCCGGGACCGAGCTCGTGCTCATCGGCGCCGCCCACGACGCCTCGCAGGAGTTGCGGGTCGATCTGGACGCGGAGGTCGACCGGGCGGAACGGAGCACGATCTTCGGAGATCTGCGGATCAGCCGCCGGGACCGACCGGTCGCCCCGCTCTTCGAGGGCCGGTGGGCCTGACCGGCTGGCTCGCCGGCTCCCGCTTCGGCGGACGCGCACTCGCGTCGCGGTACCGGTTCCCGGAGGCGCCGCTCCGGCCTGGCCCGGGTCGGCTCGCTGGACGACCCTCGGCGCCCGCGTCGCCGAGGGTCAGGTGCCGGTGGCCTCGGGCCGCTGGTGGAAAGGGCTCGCGGCCCACGCCTCAGACGGTGATGACAACTTGGCCGGCCAGCCGGAAGCCGACACCGCGTACCGCGACGATGGTGACGTCGGTGCCGAGTTCGGCGAGCTTGCGCCGCAGCCGCTTCACCAGGGACTGCACGTCCGCCTTGCGCTCCCGTCCTTCGTCGCGCCAGACCGACCGGTGCAGCTCGGGGTAGCTCCAGGCCCGCACCGGCTCGGTGGTCAGGCAGGCCAGCAGGTCGTGCTCGAGCCGGGTGAGGCTGATCTCACGGTCCCGCCAACGGGCGGTCGACCGGGCCGAGTCGATCAGCAACGTGTCGTCGGCACCGGCGGGCGCGACGGCGGGCGCCGGCGCGGACGCCGTCCGGGGAAGCCGCTGCGGGGCGGCGATCAGCCGGCGCAACTCGTCGAGGTCGGCGACCAGCAGCAGCGGCGCGACGCCGGCCAGGTGTTCGGCGAGCCGGAGCCGGTCGGCCGGCGACGGCGTCACCGCGATCACTAGCGGAAACAGGTCCTTGGCCGGTTCGGATCCGCCTGACACCTGGTCTTCCTCGGCCACCGCACCCCACCCCGAACGATGGGCAAATTCCGCCCAACTTCGCTACGGCCCTGACAGTAATTGTCAATCCTGCCGACAACCAGGCGACCGTTAGTGAGGAGTTGCTCACGTAGCGTTCTTGATCGCGCTTTCCTCTAGATCATAGTGTCCACTCTGGGCAGCCGGCGTGGCCCGCACGGCGCCTGAGGGGCACGGGGTTCGCTCATGCCGATGTGACCCGGATGGGAGCGTTCCCCTGCACCCTTCGCCATGGCTCGTTCAACTGCGGGTCGTTTTGGAGGAGGCAGCACCAATGCTAAGACGTCCACACAGGAGGCGCATCACCAGATGTCTGGTGAGCGCCGGGGCGGCGGTCGCCCTCGCCGCGACAGGACTGGCCACCAGCGGTTCAGGTGCACAGGCGGCACCGAACGGGGCCGACAAGATCCGCCCGGAGTTGGCGAAGCAGCTGCAGGGCAAGGCCGAGGGCGACTTCTGGATCCACTTCAAGGACAAGGCGGACCTCAGCAAGGCCAGCAAGATCAAGGACTGGGCCGAGCGGGGCACCGCAGTCGCGGAGGCGTTGCAGAAGACCGCCGCCGAGAGCCAGGCCAAGATCCGGGCTGAGCTCGCGAGCTCGGGCGTGAAGTACCAGACCTTCTGGGCGACCAACGCCATCAAGGTCACCGGCGGCACGTCCACGATGGCCCAGAACTTCGCCGCGCACGCCGAGGTCGACGGCCTGTACGCGCCGACGGAGATCAAGGTTCCCGAGGTCACCAAGGGCACCGACGAGAAGACCGTCAACGCCCTCGAGTGGGGCATCGCCAACATCAACGCCGACGACGTCTGGTCCCAGTACGGGGTCAAGGGCGCGGGCATCACGATCGCCAACATCGACACCGGCGTCCAGTTCGACCACCCGGCGCTGGTGAACTCCTACCGCGGCAACAACGGCGACGGCACGTTCGACCACAACTACAACTGGTTCAACGCCGCCGGCACCTGCGCCGCCGCGCCCTGTGACAACAACGGCCACGGCACCCACACCATGGGCACCATGGCCGGCTTGGACGGCGCGAACCAGATCGGTGTCGCCCCCGAGGTCAAGTGGATCGCCGCGAACGGCTGCTGCCCCAGCGACGCCGCGCTGATCTCCTCCGGCCAGTGGATGCTCCAGCCCCGGGACCTCAACGGTCAGAACCCGGACGCGAGCAAGCGGCCGAACATCATCAACAACTCGTGGGGTACCACCCTGCCCTCCAACGAACCGTTCATGGAGGACGTGACCGACGCGTGGACCGCGTCGGGCATCTTCGGGGCCTGGTCCAACGGCAACAACGGTCCGGGCTGCCAGACCAGCGGCTCGCCGGGCAGCCGGACCAACAACTACTCCGCCGGTGCGTACGACATCAACAACAACATCGCCAGCTTCTCCTCCCGCGGTGCCGGGCAGGACGGCCAGATCAAGCCGAACATCTCGGCCCCCGGCGTGAACGTCCGGTCGAGCGTTCCGAGCAACAGCTACGCCAGCTACAACGGCACCTCCATGGCCGCTCCGCACCTCGCGGGCGCGGTCGCGCTGCTGTGGTCGGCGGCGCCGTCGCTGGTCGGTGACGTCGACGCGACCCGTGCGCTGCTGGACAACACGGCGGTCGACAAGGAAGACCTCCAGTGCGGTGGCACCGCGGACGACAACAACGTCTACGGTGAGGGCCGGCTGGACGCGCTGGCGCTGCTCAACGCGGCCCCGATCGGCGACACCGGCACCCTGGCCGGCACGATCACGGACGCGGGCACCGGTGCCCCGATCGCGGGTGCGGCCGTGGCCCTGACCGGCGCCGCCACCCGCCAGCTGACCACCGGCAGCGACGGCAAGTACTCGTCGCTGCTTCCGGCCGGCGAGTACCAGGTCGCCGTGTCGGCGTTTGGCTACGAGACCAAGACGGTGCCGGCGACGATCACGAAGGACACGACCACCACCACCAACGTCGCGCTGGCGGCGATGCCGAGCGTCACGGTCAGCGGGTCGGTCACCGACGGATCCGGACACGGCTGGCCGCTCTACGCGAAGGTCACCGTCGAGGGCCCGTCGGGGGTGTCCGACTACACCACTCCCGCCGACGGTCACTACAGCTTCAAGCTCCCGAGCGGGGCGACCTACAGCGTGAAGGTCCAGCCGCAGTACCCGGGCTACCAGACGGTCACCAAGGACGTCGTGGTCGGCTCGAGCAACGTCACCCACAACGTGGCCGTGCCGGTGGACGCCAACGCCTGCACCACGGCGCCCGGCTACCGTAACGGCTCCGACGGGGTGTACGAGACCTTCGACGGCACCACCGTGCCGGCCGGCTGGTCCGTGGTGGACCACCTCGGCAACGGCCAGGTCTGGCAGTTCAACGACCCGGGCAACCGTGGCAACCTGACCGGTGGCAGCGGCAACTTCGCGGCCATCGACAGCGACAAGTACGGCAGCAGCGGGCGTCAGGACACCTCGCTGGTCAGCCCGATCGTCGACCTGACCAACGTCGCCGCTCCGGTGGTCCGGTTCAACCAGGACTTCCGGTGGCTGAGCTCCGACCGCGCCGACGTCGACCTCAGCCTCGACGGCGGCACGACCTGGACCAACGTGCTCCGGCAGGCGGCCAACTTCCGCGGGCCGCGGGTGACCGAGGTGCCGATCCCGCAGGCCGCGGGCCAAAACCAGGTCCGGGTCCGGTTCCACTACTACGACGCCTCGTGGGAGTGGTGGTGGCTGGTCGACAACGTGCTGATCGGCAGCCAGGTCAGCTGCCAACCGATCGACGGTGGCCTGGTGCTCGGTCACGTGCAGGACAAGAACGACGACAGCTACCTCAACGGCGCCACCGTCACCAGCGACGACCGGACGGCCGAGAAGGCCACCAGCGCCGCGACTCCGGACGACACCGACCTGCCGGACGGCTTCTTCTGGATGTTCTCGTCGTTGACCGGGTCGCACAAGTTCACCGCGAAGGCCGGCAGCTACGTCAGCCAGAGCAAGGACGTCAACGTCCAGAAGAACGGGGCGACAGCCGCCGCCTTCCAGCTCGGCGCCGGCCGGCTGTCCATCCAGCCGACCGAGGTGAGCGGGACGGTCCAGATGCCCGCCGGCAAGGTCAACAAGACCTTTACGGTGACCAACACCGGCGCCGCCCCGGTCGACGTCCAGTTCAGTGAGCGGGACGGCGACTTCCAGCTCCTCCGCGCCGACGGGTCCACGATGAGCAAGCAGCAGCTGCTCGCCTCCTCCGGCGCGCCGGTGCAGCGGCTCAACGCCCCGACGTCGTTCGCCGCACAGGCCTCCGGCAAGGACAGCAAGGAGACCACCGCCGCGACCGGCCCGCAGGCCGCGCCGTGGACGGACATCGCGGGCTACCCGGCCAACGTGATGGACAACCGGGTGGTCAACCTCGACGGCAAGGTGTACTCGATCGCGGGTGGCAACGGATCGGCGTCCTCGGCGAAGAACTACGTCTACGACCCGATCGCGCAGACCTGGACGGCGATCGCCGATCTTCCCGGTGCCCGTAACGCCATGACCGTGGGCGCCGTGGACGGGAAGATCATCGCGACCGGCGGCTGGGGGGCGTCCGGCCCCGACGCCACCACCTGGTCGTACGACCCGGCGGCCAACACCTGGACGAAGGTGGCCAACAACCCCGCGCCGCGCGCCGCGGCCGGGCAGGCGGTCGTCGACGGCAAGCTGTACGCCGTGGGCGGTTGCACCACCTCCTCCTGCACCCCGATGTCCAACTCGGTCGTCCGGTACGACCCGGGCAGCGACACCTGGGAGACGTTGCCGAACTACCCGAAGTCGGTGGCGTTCGCCTCCTGCGGCGGGATCGACGGCGTCGTCTACTGCACCGGTGGTAACGACGGGTCCGCTGCGCTGAAGGCCGGCTACGCCTTCGACGCGGGTGCCAACGCCTGGACCGCCATCGCCGACGCGCCGGCCGACACGTGGGCCAGCTCGTTTGCCGTCGCCAACGGCAAGCTGCTGGTCGTCGGCGGGGTGCAGGGTGGTGCCATCACCAACGCCGGCTTCGCCTACGACCCGGGCAGCAACGCCTGGTCCAACCTGCCGAACGCCAACACGGCCCGCTACCGCGGTGGCGCGGCGTGCGGCTTCTACAAGATCGGCGGCTCCTCGGGCAGCTTCAACGCCACACCGGACAGCGAGGCGCTGCCCGGGTTCGAGGAGTGCGCCGAGGGACCGTCCGACGTGAGCTGGATGACGATCGACAAGACGTCGGCCACGCTGGCGCCGGGCGAGAAGGTCACGGTCACCGTCGGGATGACGGCGAACGTCGACCAGCCGGGTACCTACACCGGTTCGATCGCGATCAAGGAGAACACCCCGTACACGGTGCAGCCGGTGCCGGTGACGATGAACGCGACGCCTCCGGGGACCTGGGGCAAGCTGCTGGGTACGGTCACCGGGAAGAGCTGTGAGGGTGTCAGCTCGCCGCTCCAGGGTGCGACGGTCCAGGTCGACTCGAAGACGACCTCCTGGACGTTCACCACCGACGCCCAGGGCAAGTACGCCTACTGGCTGGACCGCAAGCACAACCCGTTGAAAATCATCGTCGCCAAGGACGGCTGGAAGCCCCAGAACCGTCAGACGACGGTCAGCAGCACCCCGACGGTGGAGGACTTCGTGCTCTCCCCGACCCGTTGCTGACAACTGAGAGGTGACAAGATCCGGCCCGCCTGGTTTGCGACCAGGCGGGCCGGACCCGTTCGGCATGCCGCGGCCCCACGTGTCGCTCCCAGCCAGGTCGCGTTTCGGCTCGGCATCCTGTTCTGCCCGGGGAGTAGGAGGGGAGCCGCCAGGAGGAGAAGACCGGCGACGCGACAGCTCGACGGCGTGGCGCCGGGTGCCCGTGTGACGGCCAGGAGGTCAGGCCAATGCGAGGCGGAAGCCGACCCCTCGGACCGCGTGGATCGCCGCCGAGGCGTCCAGCCGCGCCAGCTTGCGCCGTACCCGTCGTACCACGGAGTGCATGTCGGAGCCACGGCCGAGGTGCTCATTGCCCCAGACCTTCAGGTGCAGCTGCTCGTAGGTCCACACCTGTCCGGGCGTGCCGACCAGACACACCAGAAAGTCGTGCTCCAGCGGCGTGAGATCGATCTCGCGGTCCAGCCAGCGCAGCACCCGCCGGTCGGAGTCGACGATCAGCTCGGGCGGTGGCGGTGGACCCATGTCCGCTGTGGCGTCCACGATCGCCGGCTGGGCACCCGCTGCTGCGGCGGGCGCCCCGGCCGCGTCGAGGAACTCCCGTGCCTGCTGGACGGTCGAGACGATCAGGAACGCCTCCGCTCCGCCGAGCAGCCGCGCCAGTTGCCGGCGTTCGGCCGGCGACGACGCGATGCCGATGACCAAGGTTTCACTCGGGATCGCCCTCATCCCCCCACCCCTTCCGGTACCCCACCCGTTCTGGGATGTATCCCCGTAACGCCGATTCGATCAGCGCCTCATACCCCGGTAATGACCGTTTGACCAAAATATCCGTTGATTAGCAACTGATTAGCTGGTCAACGGGCAGCAATTTCGAAACGTGACTGTCATATTTGCTGAGCGGAAACTGCTCGCGGCGCGCGTGGCGGCACGTCTCCCTGTTCGCCTGGCCTGCGACCCCAGGTGGCCGTCCTCCGGGGCGGTCGCTGATTCGGTTCCTGTGCTGGCGAGTGGTAACTCTGTGTTTGCAACGGCTCTCTTCGGGTCTTGCGGTGCTGCGTTCTGGATCATTACACGATTGGTATAGTAATGCACTTCGATGTAATGGACAACGCCCGATCTGTGCCTTGTATTTGTTATAGCCGATGCCAGTTTGGGCGACCGAATGCCGAATGTGTAGGTCATTCCGCGCCGGAGGCGGCTGATGACCCCGGCGGGAGGGGTCTCCTTCCCGCGAACCGGCGCCGACGCGCGCTCGTCGTCCCCGCCCGGCTCCCGTCCGGCTCCTGCCCAACTTCCGTCCGGCTTCCGTCCCGAGGGGTCGTCCGCTGGCTGGGAATTTCGACAGCGAACGCTATTGAAATTCCGCCTCGAGCGCGCCAGGATGGCGGAGAGAAGCGACCATCCCTGATGGAGACGGAGGTTGCGGCGTGGCACCTGCACACCGCGCTCGGAGGGGGCTGACGTGAGCATCGCACCGGCCCAACGTCGCGTGGACCAGCGACCAGTGCTTGACCTGGTCGCCGCCGAACAGGCCGCGGCCCAGTTCCTGACCGCACTCGACATCGACCTCGACTCCGAGAGCCTGCGCGACACCCCGCGCCGGATGGCCCACGCGTACGCCGAACTGCTCACCGCACGCCCGTTCGACCTGACCACGTTCCCCAACGACGAGGGCTACGACGAACTGGTCCTGGCCCGAGCCATCCCGATCCGGTCGGTCTGCGAGCACCACCTGCTGCCCTTCATCGGTGTCGCACACGTCGGCTACCTGCCCGGCGAGCGGATCCTCGGACTGTCCAAGCTCGCCCGGGTGGTGGAACTCTTCGCCCACCGCCCCCAGGTGCAGGAGCGGTTGACCAAGCAGGTCGCCGACTGGCTGGCCCTCGAACTGGCGCCCAAGGGCGTTGGTGTCGTCATCGAGGCGGAGCATCTGTGCATGAGCCTGCGGGGCGTGCGGGCCACCGGCGCCACCACCGTGACATCCACCCTGCTCGGCACCCTGCGGGACGACCCCCGCTCCCGAGCCGAGTTCTTTTCCCTCACCGGAGCCCACTGACCGAACTGGAGAGCGGCATGGGAAGCAGCGACACCTTCGTCATCGTCGGCGCCGGCCTCGCCGGCGCCAAGGCCGCCCAGACACTCCGCGAGGAGGGCTTCGACGGCCTCGTGATCCTGCTCGGCGCCGAGCCCGAACGACCCTACGAACGGCCACCGCTGTCCAAGGGCCTGCTGCTGGGCACCACGCCACGGCCCGACGTGTACGTGCACGAGGCCGACTGGTACACCGCGCACGACGTCCAGTTGCGGACCGCGACCCGGGTCACCGCCATCGACCGCGACCTGCGCCAGGTCGTCCTCGACGACGGCGACCGGCTCGGCTACGACAAGCTGCTGCTGACCACCGGCTCCACGCCCCGTCGCCTGGACGTGCCCGGCGCCGACCTGGACGGCGTGCGCTACCTGCGTACCCTGGCGGACTCCGACCGGATCGCCGAGGCCCTCACCGACCGCGCTCACCTCGTGGTGGTCGGCGCCGGCTGGATCGGTCTGGAGATCGCGGCGGCCGCCCGCCAGCGCGGCGCCACCGTCACCGTGGTGGAGACCGCCGACCTGCCGTTGCAGCGGGTCCTCGGCGACGAGGTCGCCCGGGTCTTCGCCGACCTGCACCGGGGCCACGACGTCACCTTCCACTTCGGCGTCGGGGTCCGGCAGCTGCAAGGAACAGGCCAGGTCTCCTCGGTGCTGCTGACCGACGGCACCGAACTGCCCGCCGACACCGTGGTCGTCGGCGTGGGCATCCAGCCCGACACGCAACTGGCCGAGGCGGCCGGCCTGAAGGTGGACAACGGGATCGTCACCGACGCCCGGCTGCGTACCTCCGACCCGCACATCTACGCCGCCGGCGACGTGGCCAACGCCCACCACCCGCTGCTCGACCGGCACCTCCGGGTGGAGCACTGGGCGAACGCGCTGAACGGCGGCCCCGCCGCGGCCCGGTCCATGCTGGGCCAGCAGGTCGAGTACGACAGGCTGCCCTACTTCTTCTCCGACCAGTACGACCTGGGCATGGAGTACTCGGGATGGGTGGACCCGCACGGCTACGACCGGGTGGTGTTCCGCGGCGACCCGGCCGTGGTGGACGGCAGTGCACCGGAGTTCCTGGCGTTCTGGGTCTCCGACGGCCGCGTGCTGGCCGGAATGAACGCCAACGTCTGGGACGTGACCGACCAGATCCAGGCATTGGTGCGCGCCGGCCACCGGGGCAGGGCGGTCGACCTGGACCGGCTCGCCGACCCCCAGGTGCCGCTGGGCGACCTCCTGCCCTGAAAGGAGGCAACCGCGAGCTCGGCGGGTCAGGCCGGATGGACCTGCACGCAGCAGGCGTCGGGCGAGGGGGCCAGCCGCGCGCGCAGGTCCGCCCGGCCGAGCCCGCTGAGCAGACCGGCGATGAAGGCTTCGTTCAGCCCGCACACCAGCTCGGTCTGCCTGGCGGCGAGTGCGTGGAAGGGGCAGTTCCGTAGCCGGATCAGCCCCTGCTCGTCGGCCGGCTCGAAGCCGAGGTCGGCCAGGACTGCCGCGACCGGCCGGCCGCCGCCGAGTTGACGACCGATGGCCGCGCCCCGCTGTGCGGACACGCGGAGCGCAGCCGCCCGGGCGTCGGTGGGTTCCTCGGCGACGGCCTGGGCCAGGATCTCGCCGATCAGCTCGTAGCGACGCTCCGGGATGCTCAGGGCGATGCAGCCCGGTGCCGCCTCGTACACCTTCGGCGTGCGACCACGGCCGCGCGGCTGGTCGGCCGGCGCCTCGTACCGGGCGTGCAGCAGCCCGGCGCCGACCAGCTTGTCGAGGTGGAACGCCGCCAGATTGCGCGAGATCCCCTGGGCCTCCGCGGCCTCGTCCCGGGTCACCGGGTGGCGCTGGCTCCGGACGTAGTCGTACAACGCCCGTCGTACCTGGTCGGTGAGGATAGTCACCGCCTGCCAGGGGCCTGTCGCCATGCCGAGAGCTTATCACCAACAGCTGTTGTTGAAATTTCGCGAGAAAACCCGTCGGCCGGCGGCACCGAGATCATCTATTCTTTTCGCACTCATCGTCAGGGAGGTTCAATTTCGTGAAGCTGGGCGAGGCGCTGGCAGACCGCGCCGAGACGACCCGCCGCGTGGAACAGCTCCGATCGCGCATCATCGGCAGCGCCCGGTACCAGGAGGGCGAGCTGCCCGCGGAAGACGCGCAGCAGCTCCTGGCCGAGCTGCACGCCGTCCTTGATCATCTCGAGGAGCTGATCCGGCGGATCAACCGCACCAACGCGTCCGTGACGGTCGGTGACCTCGGCACCCTGACCGACGCGCTGGCCCGCCGCGACGTACTCCGGTTGCGCCACGCGGCGCTCACCGCCGCCGCCGACGCCGCGGCGGGGAGCGGACGCGGTCATCTGGTGCGGCAGCTCCGCTCGGAGCTGAAGATGCTGGCCGCGCTTCCGGTCGGGGAACTGCGCGGCCAGGCCGACGCGATCGCCCAGGAGCTCCGGGAGTTGGACGTGTTGATCCAGCGCACCAACTGGGAGGCCGATCTCCTGGAGTAGCTCCGGCGAAGCGATGTGGAGCAGGTAGTCGTCATGGAAGCGTGCACAGACAGGGCCGGCTGTAACCCGGCTCCCTTCTCCCGGCGCGCGATGGGCAGCGCGGGCGTTCGACTCGCCGAGGTGACAACGCAGCCCAGCACCGAGGACAGGTGACCGCGCACCGCGCACCATTCACCACCACGTGCAGGTCCATGACGGCGAGGGCGGGTTCGGGGTCCTCCACATCGCTGGCGCCGTCCCACTTCCACCCCCACGGTTGCGCCGTTCACAGTCGGAAGATCCGAACCACCAGCCCGGTGTCGTGCATGGTGTGCGGCGCGACGGCGTGGTACGCCCAGGCATGCACCCACGCGTTGCCGGTCCGTGCCGTCAACCAAGTCTTGAACGCACCGGGCAGGGCGTAGATCAGCAGCACGAACAGGACCGTCAGCACGAACTCGCGTGGTGATCCCCACCGCCCCCAACCCTCGAACACGTGTAGGGCCGCGTAGGTCAGACCGCCGAGGACCAGCGTGCCGGTCGTGGAGCCGGTGAGCCGCGCGTACCGGGGTACAAGGAGGCCCTGGACGAAGATGACGGTGGGCAGTACGGTGCCGGCCAGGTATAGCAGAAACGTCAACGGTGCGCCGAGCGCGATCTGCCCGGCCGTTAGCCCGGCGAACGCGTGGCCGAGCGTCACCCACTGGGCGAGCGACTCGAGAACCAGCACGACCACGATGAGCATCGTGTCTCCACGGCGATCCGCCGAGCGGAGGCAGAGCTGGTGGGCGGTGTACCGCCGCCGGAACCACAGGTACGGCAGCAGCGCGTAGACCAGGCTGTTGTACCCGGCCCAGCTGATTGCCTCGGCCGGACGGACCGGATCTGTAGTGCCCACCAGGGTGCCCGCAAGGTGGAAGCCGATCGGATGCCAGTCGAGTGCTCGGCCGAGGAGCAAGCCGCCGAGTTGGGCGAGGATGCCGTACGCCACGAGCAGCCAGGTTTCGCGGTGGGCGGTGGGGCGTGGGGGGACGCGCGCCGCGATCGCCGGGTCCGGCCGTCGGCGGGTGAGTGCGTACGCGACGAGTCCCAGCAGCAGCAGTTCGACCAGGGTGAGCTGAGCGGCGATCACCTGGCCGGGGCCGGACGGCGGGTCATGCTGCGCCGGCCAGTCGAACGGCGCGTGGCTGGGCGCGAGGAGCAGCACGGCTACGTTGACGGCGATCCAGCCGGTGATCGCGACTGCCAGCCAGCCCTGTTCTCGACGTGGCATCCGTCCTCCCCCGTTTTGTAGAACAACCGTGTTGGAACGGCACCGTAGCACGACTGTGCTATAAAGACGAGGTGCCGAAGGTGGTGGATGCGGAGGCCCGCCGCACGGAACTCGCGGAAGCGGTGTGGCGGATCATCATGCGCGACGGGCTGGAGCAGGCGTCCGTGCGTAACGTGGCGCGCGAGGCCGGTCTCTCCATGGGCTCGCTACGGCACTACTTTGCCACCCAGTCCGAGCTGCTCGGCTTCGCGCTGCGCCTAGTCGGCGACCGGATCGAGGCGCGGCTCCGGGCCGTGGACATCACGGGCGACCAGCGACGCGTGGTGCTCGCGATGATCGACGAGATGCTGCCGCTGGACCGGCAGCGGCGCGGCGAGTGTGAGGTGTGGTTGGCGTTCACCGCTCGGGCGGCCGTCGAACCGAGCCTGGCCAGCCTCCGTGAGGAGATCGACGCGCGCCTCGCCGAGGCGTTCCAGATGATGATCAGGCGGTTGGCCGACAGCGGCGCGCTACGACCCGAACTGGATCACACGGTCGAGGCTGAGCGGCTGTACGCGCTCGTGGACGGGGTGATCCTGCACGCCGTCCTGCAACCCAGCCGGATGTCGGGCGCGGCCGGAACGGCGGTCATCGCCGCGCATCTGGCACAGATCGCGCCCAGAGACCCGGGCGCCGCCTGAGCGTCATCCGCCCTGATGGTGAGTCGTTCACGTCGCTGCCGGCGGCGTTGTCACCGCGGCGGGTCCACCTCCACGAGCACCGCTCCCGGCTGCGGCAGGTCCAGTTCCAGCACCATGCTCCCGTCCCGGTCGACGGCGTCCGCCGGCTCGGCGCGCAGGGTGTCGACCGCGCGCAGCGCCGCCCACTTCTCCTCGTCCGGCCACTCGTCGACCCCGAGCCGGGCGGCGACGGTGGTGATGTCCCCGTGCTCGCGGTCGAGCCGGGTGACCCGCACCGGCTGCCCGGCGGCGCCGTCGATGGTGAGCGCGACCCGGCGGGCCAGCGCCGGGTCGCCGTCGCGCTTCGACTGGTCCAGCGTGGACGCCCACACCAGCACCGCAAGCGAGCCGTCGTCGCGCCGGCTGGCCCAGGTCTGCACGAGCCCGTCGGCGCCGTCACCGCTCGCCCGCACCGGCAGTTCCGTCTCGCCGAGACGGGAGAGCAGCCACAGCGCGTGGTAGCGGGGCTTGGCGATGCCGCCGACGGTGATCAGGCCAAACCCGCCGTGCAGCAGCCGCGGCGGCCGGCCCAGCTCCTCGAAGTGGTCGCTGGCGACCCAGTACGACAGCGCGTCGACCCGGCCCGCCGCCGAGCGCATGCCGGTGAGCAGGAACGCCGCCGCGAACACGCCGTCGTTGACCGGGTGGAAGTGGGTGGGGGTGACGCCCCACTCGGTCCACAGGATGCGCGCGTCGGGGCGGCCGAACCGGCGCAGCGTGGGGCGCAGGTCCAGCGGCGGGCTGCCGTACGTGTGGGTGGAGACGAAGTCGACCGGCGCGCCGCTGATGCTGGCATGCTCGAGCAGGGCGTCCACCCAGCCGGCGGCGGCCGACGACGGCCCGCCCACCGGGATGCGCGGATCGACGTCCTTGACCGCCTGGGCGGTCACGTCGTAGAGCCGCATCCACTCCGCCCGCGTGCCGGACCAGAACACCTCCAAGTTGGCCTCGTTCCAGACCTCGAAGTCCCAGCCGAGCACCTCCTCGCCGTACCGGTCGAGCAGGTGGCGCACCAGCGCCCGGACCAGGTCCGCCCACCGGTCCCAGTCCTTCGGCGGCGAGATGATGCCGCGGTACTCGAAGACCGTCCGCTCCGGGTCGCGGGCCAGGTCGCGGGGCATGAAGCCGATCTCCACCACCGGTCGCAGCCCGGTGGAGAGCAGCAGGTCGTACGTCTCGTCGACGCGAGAGAAGTCGTGCCGGGGCTCGCCGTCCACCTCGCGGTAGACGCCGAGGTCGTCGTGCAGGATCGAGTGCGCGCGTACCGTCTCGACGCCGATCTCGTCGCGGACCCGGCGCAGCGCCGCGAGCAGTTCGGTGCCGATCTCCCGGCCGCCGGTCAGGTCCGGGCACAGCAACTGGGACAGCCGCTCGCTGCCGATCATCGGCTGCCACGGGCAGTGCAGCGGTACGCCCGCGGCGCCGGCGTCCACCCGCAGGCGCACGGTCGGGGGTGCGTCGACCGCCGGGAGCGCGGCGGCGGTGACCGGCGCCGACAGCGCACCGGTGACCGTCACCTCCGGCACGGCGGCGACCGCATAGTTGTACTCGTGCCCGGGCTCGCCGGTGGTGTCCACGTACCACGGGTCGGGGACGGCGAGCACGTCGCCGCCCAGGTGGTCCACGGGGGCGAAGGCGGACGGCTCCCCGGCCGGTGCGCGGTGGACGAGGTAGCCGACCGCGCCGTCGACCGGCTGCCAGGACAGGCGTACGTGGCCGACGCCGGGCTCGGCGCGCAGCCCGGCGGGCGGGGGGAGGTCGGGTGTCCCCGGGCGTCGGCTCTCGTCGCTGCGGCGGGAGATGCGGGCCGCCCAGTCGGAGCGGGCGTCGTTGCCGGGGGGTGTGCCGGTTGCGCGGGTCACCGAGGTTACCTCCGGGTGTCTCTGCGGATCCGTGTCGCGACTGTAACCGGTTACCCCGCCCGCCGCAGGCGCGGACGGGGCAACCGGGGCGGGCCGCGCCCGGCCCTGCGGCGCAGGTGGTCGCCTGCGCCGCAGGACCGTCGGCGGCCCCGGGTTCAGCCGTTCTTCGCGCCGGGCAGGGAGAACTGCTCCATCCGCATCAGCGGCGCCAGGCGCTGCTTCATGGCGCCCATGCTGAACGGCTTGCGGAGCACGTCGTCGGCAAGCGCGTTGCCCAGCGCCGCCATGACCATGCCCTGGTCCAGCGCCAGGTACCGCTCGGACACCTGCCCGCTGGTCACGTTGACGGCGTCGTAGAAGCCGCCCGGTCCGTACGCGTCGAAGTCCCGGCGCAGGTTGGCCAGGTTCCGCAGGGCCTCGTCCTCGGCGTAGCGCAGCGCGAGGAACGACGCGTGCGGGGTCACCACCCCCTGCCCGTACGCCGCGGGCGGCGACTGCGCCGGCCGGCATTCGCCGTACCCGTAGTCGACGGAGGTGCGCTCCTGGTCGGAGGTGTAGCCGCCGGCGTCCATGCCGATCGGGTCTACCCCGTACTCCCGGTACCCGCCGGCCGGGTTGTTCGACGGCGAGAAACCCCAGTAGCCGTAGCCGGCCTCGCGCAGCCCGTGCTCGATCTGCGCTCGCACGTACGTCGGGTGGTTGATCGCCCAGCTGTCCTTGCCCCACTGCTCCTCCGGCACGAACAGCGGCACCATCAGCGCCTCGAACATCGAGCCGCCCCAGGTGGGCACCAGCTGCATCCCGCGGTAGCGGTAGGCGCCCTCGAAGAGTCGTACCCCGAGGTAGGTGCGCCATTCGCCGACCGCCCGCTGCTCTGACCACGACCAGTCACAGCCCTCCGGCGGGAAGGTCCGCCACATGCCGAAGTAGTGCTCGGGCGGGATCTGGCCGGCGGCGATGCCCAGGTAGCTGGCGATCCGCGGTTCGGTGTTGAAGGCGCCGTAGTGGTGGCAGGTGTAGTAGATCTCGGGCCCGCCGCGGTAGTTGCCGGGGACGGAGCAGCCCGGCGGCGCCTGCACCCAGAAGCCGCCGCGGATCTGCCGCTCCGCCGGGTTGTAGTAGTAACCGAAGTCCATTCGGCGCAGCAGCGCGTCGGCCGGCGTCGCCAGCTCCGGCACCTGGTCCTTGATGATGGTCAGGGCGGTGGCGAGCCAACCGTTGTCGACGCTGGACAGGAACGGGTGCACGGTGCTGCCGTCGGCCGGCCAGGTGGTGAGCTTCGCGCCGGTCGACGGGTCGTACCAGTTGTAGTACATGCCCGACGGCTCGTGGATCTCCAGCCGGCCGAGCGTGGCGAGGGTCTGGGCGACGCGGCTGCGGGCCTCGCCGGCCGAAATGAGCCTGGTCTCCCGGGCGACGACCGTGCTCCACAGGTAGGCGCCGATGTTGGTGGGGGAGGTGTAGGCCGACCGGTCGGCCGGGTCGAGGTCACCGCCGATGTTGTCGGCGACCAGACCGGTGGCCGGATCCACCATGGCGGCGAACGAGCGCCAGGTGTCCGCGGCGTACCCCTGCAGGACGGCGTTGCGACCCGCGGTGGATGCGGGGGAGGGGGCGGCGGTGGCTGCGGGGGCGGCGGCGACGACCAGTCCGACGGACATGATCATCCCCGCGACGACGGTGAGACGGGATCTGGATCGCATGAAGACTCCTCACTTGAGGCCGGTCATGGCGATGCCTTGCACGAAGTAGCGCTGCAGGAGCACGAAGATGACCAGGATCGGCAGGATGGTCACCACGGCGCCCGCCATCAGCAGGCCGTAGCGGGTGTTGTTCTCCCCGATGGCGTAGAGCGCCAGGGCCACGGGGAGGGTGAACTTCTCCTCGGACTGGGCGACGACCAGCGGCCAGAGGAAGTTGTTCCAGGTGGCCAGGAACTGCAGGATCCCCAGCGTGGCCAGGGCCGGCCCGCACAGCGGCAGGATCACCCGCGCAAAGATCCGAAACTCCCCGGCGCCGTCCACCCGGGCCGCGTGGATGAGGTCGTCGGGCAGCCCCTGGATGAACTGGCGCATCAGGAACACCCCGAACGGTTGAGCCAGCCACGGCAGGATGAGCCCCGCATAACTGTTCACCATGCCGAGCTTGCTGACCAGCATGAACAGGGGGACGAACGTGACCATGACCGGCACCATGAGCATGCCGAGCACGAGCGCGAACACGATCCGCTTGCCGGGAAACTGCAGCTTCGCCAGGGCGTAGCCGAGCATCGAGCAGAACACCAGATTGCCGACGGTGATGGCGACGGCCACCACCGTGCTGTTGAAGAAGAACTGCGGGAAGTCCAACTGGGTGAACAGGTGGCGGTAGTTGTCCATCGACGGGGATTCGGGCAGCCAGGTGGGCGGTACCCGGCGTAGCTCGGCGTCGGTCCTGACCGAGCCGAGCAGCATCCAGACGAACGGACCCACCAGGAGGACGAGCCCGCCGGCGAGGACGGCGTACACCCACAGGTGGCCACGGGCCTCCGGCGCGGCGCCCGCCCGGCGCCGCCCGGTGGTACGAGTCGGAGCCGGTGTGTGCACGGATGTGGTCATGACGGCCCCCTCTACGTCTTCGAGCGGAGCAGCCGGAACTGCACCAGGGTGAGGACGACGATGGCGATGAACAGGATGTAGCTGATGGCCGCGGCGTAGCTGTAGTTGCCGAAGCCGAACTGGTTGTAGGTGTAGAAGGCCAGCGACAGGGTGGTGTCCAGCGGTCCGCCCTTCGTCATCACGAACGGCTCCTCGAAGAACTGCAGGTAGCCGATGCCGGTGATGACGCCGCCGAAGAGCAGCGTGGGGCGCATCAGCGGAAGCGTGACATGGCGGAACCGCGACCAGGCGCCGCTGCCGTCCATCGCCGCCGCCTCGTACAGCTCCCGGGGGATGGCCTGCAGCCCGGCCAGGAAGATGACCATCAGGTACCCCATGTTCCGCCAGGCCGCCATGATGATCAGCGCGGGCATCGCGGTCGTGGGGTCGGTCAGCCAGCTCGGGCCGTCGATGCCGACGTAGCCCAGCAGGGTGTTGACCAGGCCGCTGGCGGGTTCCAACAGGAAACGCCACACGACGGCGACGGCCACGATGCTCGTGACGACGGGCAGGTAGTAGCCAACTCGGAAGAACGTCCGGAACCGGGTGATCCCCGCGTCCAGACCGACCGCCGCCGCGAGCCCGAGGATCATCGTCAGTGGAATCCCGACCAGCACGAAGTACGCCGTGTTGAGCGCGGCCTGGCGGAAGGTGTCGTCACCGAACAGCTTGATGTAGTTGTCCAGGCCGACCGGGTTGACCCCGAGGGGGTCGCGCAGATCGGCGCTGCGCAGGTCGGTGAAGCTCATGGCGAACGAGGCCAGCACCGGGCCCGCCATGAACACGGCGAAGACGAGCAGGAACGGAAGCGCGAAGCCCCAACCCGCGACGCCCTCCCGGCGCCGGACCGTGGCGCCCCGGTTGCCGCCGGTGCGCGCAGGCCGCCGCGCGGTGGCGGAGGTCATGTCAGCTCCCGGTGCCGATCGAGGATGCCTTGGACTGCATCTCCTTCGCGGCGGTGGCGGGATCGGTGACGCCGCGGACCACCCGCTCGATGCCGTCGTCGATGACGTCGGCGACCTGCTCCCAGGTGGCGATCGCCGGTGCCGACTTCGCGTCCTTGAGCTGCTCACCGAACGCCTGCAGGAACGGGTCGTCGGCCAGCTTGCCGGACTGCCAGGTCTCCTGCACCGCCGGGAGGCTGCCGACCAGGTCGTACAGCTTCTGCTGAGCGGGCGGGGTGGTGAGGAACTGGACGAACTTCCAGGCCGTGTCGCGGTTCCGGGAGTCCTTGAAGACCGCCAGGTCGGAGCCGCCGATGAAGGAGGTGCCGGCCTGCTCGTGTGGCATCTGCGCGACGTCCCACTTGCCCTCGAACGCCGTGCCCCCCTCCCCGCGCAGGATCCCCATGTGCCACGGACCGGAGACGAAGGCGCCGACCTCACCCTTGATGAAGCCCGATCCCACGGCCTCGGGGGCGAGATCCGTCGGCGCCAGGCCCTGCTTGAAGAATGAGGCGTAGTACTCCAACGCCTTCTGCATCTCCGGAGTGTCCAGGGTGAACTTGCCGTCCTTCATGATGTCGGCGCCGGCCTGCCAGGCGAACGGCATGAAGGTCTGCCACGAGCCGGTGCCGCCCGGCTGCAGGTAAATGCCCCACTTGGCGCCGCCCTTTTCCTTCATCCCCTTGGCGAAGTCGGTGAGCCCCTGCCAGTTGGCCGGCATCTGCTGGCCCGCCTTGGCGGCGAGATCCTTGCGGTGGAAGATCAGCCGCGTCTCGACGTACCACGGGACCCCGTATGCGGTGCCGTCGACGACGGTGCTGTTCCACGCGCCCTCGAAGAACTTGCTCTTGTCGAACAGACCAGTGGGGGCGGGGTCGAACGCGCCGGTCTTGGCGAATTCGCCCATCCACGTCGTGCCCACCATGCTGACGTCCGGCGTCTGCCGGCCCGCGATCGCCGTGGCGATCTTGTCGTGCGCGGCGTCGAACGGGAACGACGTCACGTTGACCTTGGCCTCCGGGTTCTCCTTGGTGAAGTCGGCGGCGAGCGCGGTCAGCTTCTCGCCCTCGCCGCCCATGGCCCAGACGGTGATCTGGCCCTTGGCCTTGCCGGCCGCGATCTCCTTGCCGGCGGGCTCACCGCCGGAACCCGAGCCGCCCTCGTCCCGGCCGCAGCCGGTCACCCCCAACGCGAGCGCGACCACCAGGGCTGTCGCATACCGCAGCTGCTTCATGACGTCTCCTTCTCGGAGTGGTCGCCGCCGCCCGCGCGGCCCGCGCCACCACGGCGCGATCCGGTCGTACGGCGGCGTCCGGTGGTGGTTGTGGTGTCGGTGCTTGTCGGGCAGCCGCAGCTGCCCCGAATGACGAGTTCGGTCGGCAGGACCGGGCCACCGTCCGGGTGCGCGGCGTCCCCCGCGGCGACCTGCAGCAGCAGCCGCGCGGTCTGCGCGGCCAGCTCACGCACCGGTTGCCGGACGGTCGTCAGCGGCGGGGTGACCAGCGCCGCCATCGGGATGTCGTCGAAGCCGGCGATCACCAGCTCCTCCGGCACCCGCAGCCCGCGCCCCGTCGCGCCGACGAGCACCCCCAGCGCGGTCTCGTCGTTGGCGCAGACCACCCCCTGCGGTCGGATCAGCCGCCGCAGCACCTGCTCGGCGGCGTGCACGCCGTCGGGCTGCTGCAGGCCGACCCGGATCGGGGCCCGGGGCAGCGGCAGCTCCAGCTCCCGGTGCGCCCGTCGGAACCCCGCCCAACGCTCGGTCACGTCGGGCGAGCCGCTCGGGTCGCCGACGAACTCCAGCCGGCGCAACCCGTGGTCGACCAGCAGGTGCCGGGTCAGCGCCGCCGTCGCGGCGGCGTTGTCCACCCGCACGGCCGGCACCCCGGCGGGCCCGTCGCCGGCCAGCACGACGATCGGGAGCGTGGTAGCCAGCTCCTCGATCGTCTCGTGGGAGACCGTGCCGCCGAGCACGGCCAGGCCATCGACCCGGTGGGCCATCTCCATGACCTCCGCGTCGGAGTCGGCGCGCAGGTGGGTGCAGAGAATGTGGACGCTGGTCCTGGTCTTCACCGCCTCCGACTCGAAGCCCTGGATCAGCTCGGAGAAGTACGGCCCGGACAGCCCGGGGAAGACCAGGCCGACCGCGCCGTGCCGGCGCGCCGCCAGGGCACGACCCAGATGGTGCGGGCGGTAGCCGTGCTCCTCGATGGCTTGCAGCACCCGGCGGCGGGTCTCCTCGGACACCTGGCCGGTGCCGTTGGAGACCCGGGACACCGTCGCGACCGAGACCCCGGCCAGGCGAGCGATCTCCCGAACCGTCAGCCGACTGTTGCTCATACCACCACCGACCCGCTACGTTCTCGGTCACTGAAACCGGTTACAGCAGCACCATAGGCAGCTGTGCCGCAGTTCACAACCGCACGGCCCGAGATTTCCGACGACGAGGAGTTGTCCTCGATGGCCACCGTCGCGTTGCACCGCCGCCGCATCCTGCTCAACGACCGACCGCACCTGCTGCTCGCCGGAGAGGTGCACTACTTCCGCCTGGACCCCGGCGACTGGGCCGACCGGCTGCACCACCTGCGTGACGCCGGCGCCGACACCGTCGCCACGTACATCCCCTGGCTCTGGCACGAGCTGCCCGACCGCTCGGTCGACCTGCACGGCCGCACCCACCCGCAGCGGGACCTGGCCGGGTTCCTCGACCTGGCCCACCGCCTCGGGCTGCGGGTCGTCGCCCGGCCCGGCCCGTTCGTCATGGCCGAGCTCAAGAACGAAGGCATTCCCCACCGGGTCCACGAGCAGGCGCCGCACCTGCTACCGACCACCTGGGACGGCCGGCCGGTACCCACCCGCACCCTGGACTACCTGGCACCGGAGTTCCTCACCGCCGCCGACGGCTGGTATGCCGCGGTCATGCCGCTGCTCGCGGAGCGGCTGGCACCCCGCGGCGGGCCGGTGGTCGCCGTGCAACTCGACAACGAGATCGGCATGCTCTCCTGGGTCACCAACGCACCCGACCTCACCGACACCGTCTGCGCGGACCTGCGCCGCTGGGCCATCCAGCGGTACGGCCGGGCGGAAGCCGACGCCCGCTTCGGCGCGGCCGACGCTCGATCATGGGCGACCGTGCTGCGGCACCCGCCCGAGCCGGTCTCCCTCGCCGTGCACGACGACCTCGGGCGGTACATGCGCGATCGGTACCGCCGCTACATGCTGGCGTTGCGCCGGTCGGCGCAGCGGCACGGGATCACCGGTGTTCCGCTGATCGTCAACGTGCATGGCACCGACGCCGGGCGGGGGCGGACCTTTCCCATCGGCATCAGCCAGCTGTACGAGGCGTACCGCGGCCAGCCGCAGCTGACCTCGGGGTCGGACCTGTACCTGGGCGACCTCACCGTGACCAACGTGGCCGACCTGTACGTCGCGAACGCGTTCCTGGCGGCCGCGCACGACGGCGACCAACCGCTGACCTCGATGGAGTTGGAGGCGGGCACCGGCGACTACGGCGAGGACCTGTCGGTGCTCCACCCGCCCGAGGCGGTCGAGCTGAAGACCCGGCTCTGCGTCGCCCAGGGCAACCGGCTGCTGAACGTCTACCTCTTCGCCGGCGGGCACAACCCGCCGCTGGCGGAACCCGTCGGTGACGGCAACGACCGCATCGCCTTCACCGGGCAACGGCACGGGTTCGCCGCGCCGGTCGGCCCGGAGGGCCAGCTCACCCCCGCGTACACCGCCGTCCGGCGGGTCTTCCACGCCGTCCGCGCGGTGGCGGACCTGCTCGCCGACTCCGACGAGGAGTACGACGACCTGACGCTCGGCTTCGTGCCGGACCACTACCTGACCGAATACCACCACCCGGCCTCGGCGGTCCGGGCCGCGCAGGTGGCAGACCTGGAGCGCTTCCGCGGCATGGGTCCGCGGGACGTCCTGGCCCGGGCGCTGCTCTTCACCGGTCTGTCGTTCCCCGCCGTAGACCTGCAGTCCGGTGCGTTGGACGCGGCGCCCCCGCGGGTGCTCGCGCTGGCCAGCCCGCCGACCCTGCACCGGGACGTGCAGCGGCGGCTGGCCCGCTACGTCCACACCGGCGGGCGCCTGCTGCTGCACGGCGTCCTGCCCGAAACCGATCACGAGGGACGCCCGTGCACGGTGCTCGCCGAGGCGCTCGGCCTGCGGCCGCGCGACCGGGTCGACGAGGACCACCCGCGCTACTTCCCGTCCGTGGTCGGGCACGGCTTCGCCGCCGGCCGCCCCGAGGTCCGCGTCGGGTACGCGCACCTGATGGACCCGGGCCCGGGGACACCCGTGCTCACCGAGGTCGGCTCCGGCAGGGTGTGCGGCGTCGAGGCCACCGCAGGCCGGGGGAGGGCCCTGGTCATCGGCTGCGACTACCCCGCCCACCTGGACTTCTGGCGCACCGCGCTGGCCCGGCTCGGCGTACGACCGCGGTGGCGCCACGACGCCGACGCGCCCGGCCTGGTCGTCACCTCCACCGTCGACCCGAGCGGGCAACGGCTGCTGCACCTGCTCAACGTCGCCCCGTCGGGGGTGGCGACCGCGCTGGCCCACCGGGATGAACCGCTGGTCGGTGGTCGACGGATCCGCGTCGACGCCCGCAGCGGCCTCATGCTGCCGGTCGGCGTCCGCGTCGGCGAGGAGACGGTGATCGTCGGCTCCACCGCCGAGCTGGTGGGCTTCGACGGCGGGGAGGTGCTGCTGCGCCCGACGCAGGACGAGGACGTGGTGGTGCTGGACACCAGCCGGACGGTTACCACCGACCGGGGCGATGTCCACGTCGCCGGCGGGCGGGTGAGCGTCACGGTGCCGCGCCGGACCGTGGAGGACCCGCCGATCCGGCTCACCCTGACCTGACCGTGCCATGCGCACGTAGCCGGATGAGCGACAGACCGCGACCAGGCGCTCACTGTTCGGGTTTGTTCGCCTCCGTTCGGGACGCTGGACATCCAGCCCTCGGCGAATTGACGATCTTGCCGTGTTAGCTGTGAATTTGCTGGGTCCCCTAGAGGTGCGGCAGCGGGGGTGCCTGGTGCCCATCCCGACCGGGAAGGCGCGCACCCTGCTGGCGATGCTGCTGCTTGATCGGGAACGCATGCTACGTCGGGCGACGGCCTACACCGAACTATGGGGTGACTCCGTGCCTGCCTCGGCCGCCTCGAACTTCCGCAGCTATCTCGCCGAGTTGCGGCTGTGGGTGATGGACCTGGGCGGTCAACTGTTCCAGGGCCGCTACGGCTGGTCCTTGACCATCGCCGGCAGCGTCGACGCTCTGCAGTTCCAGGCCATGATCGACGAAGGTCGCAGTGCGCGGCGCGACGGCGACCGGGCCTCGGCGATCAGACTCTTCGCCGACGCGGTCTCGCTGTACCGAGACTCGCCGATGCTCGACGTGCCGCAGGGGCCGGCCCTGTTCGGATACGCGCAGGCCCTGCTCGTCCTGTGGCAGTCCGCCGTGGAGGAGTACGCCGAACTGCTGATCGAGGCGGGCGAGCCTGATCGGGCACGCCTGCTGTTGCATTCCTTTCTCGGCCGCCAGCCATATCGCGAGCGGGCCTGGGGCCACCTCATGGTGGCCTGTAGCAGCAGCGGCGATGTCGCGGCCGCCGTTGACGCGTACCGGCGCGCCTGTGGCTATCTGGCCAACGATCTCAAAGCGCGGCCGAGCCCGCTGTTGACGTCGCTGTACGAGGCCATTCTGCGCGGAGATCCGCGGGTACGGCTCGGGTCTGGTCCGGCGCCGCACTACCAAGGCGGTTGGCGACGGGACACCGGCGCGGTGTGCGCTCCGAAATGCGCACAGGCGTGCGGCACCGACCAACCCTACCCGCATGAGAGAACGAGTAACGAGATGGCGTGCGGTTGTGGCGTCAGCGACCGGGGCGGTGTTGGCAGCGACGCTGCTGGCCGTGCCGGCGCAGGCCAAACCGGATCGCCTGCTCCGTCCTGACCCGCCCAAGCCGGCGTCGACGCCGGGCACCAGTGCCGCTCAGACCGCCGGACACCGGCCGGGCCCCGAGGAGGCCAGGTTCCTTCGCGCCTCGCCGGGCGCGACCTGGCAGGCCGCGGTCGCCGCGCCCACAGGGGTACGAGCGGAGGTGCTTGACCGCGCCGCCGCCACCCGTGCCGGGGTCAACGGCCTGCTCCTGCGAGTCTCCAGCGACAAAGCCAAGACCGCGTCTGTCGAGGTCGACTACCGCGGGCTGAGGCACGCTTACGGCGGTGACTGGGCCTCGCGCCTGCAGTTCGTGCGGGTCCACGACGGCAAGGTGTTCCCGGGCCGAAACGATCTGAGAAACGGAAAGCTGCGGGCCGAGCTGCCGCTGCCGGCCAAGTATCGCCTGCCGAGCGGGCAGCGTGCGGATGACGATCCGACTTTCGCCCAAGCGAGTCTGTTCGCGGTGACCGCCGCATCCAGTGGTCCCAACGGCAGCTTCCAGGCCACGACCCTGTCGCCGTCGCTGAGCTGGCAGGTCGGGCTGAACTCCGGTGACTTCAGCTGGTCGTACCCGATGGGGGTGCCCGACCTTCCCGGATTGACCCCCGACCTGGGTCTCAACTACTCCTCGGGCAGTGTCGACGGGCGGATGGCGGCGACGAACAACCAACCGTCGATCATCGGTGAGGGCTTCGACTCGCAGGCCGGGTTCATCGAGCGCTCCTACCAGTCGTGCAAGGAGGACGGGCAGGCCACCTCGCAGGAGTTGTGCTTCGCCTCCCAGAACGCGACTGTCGCGCTGCCCGGCATCAGCGGCGACCTGGTACGCGACGACGCGACCGGCGTCTGGAAGTCCGAAGAGGACAGCGGATGGCGCGTGGAACTGCTCACCGGCGCAGCCAACGGCGACAATGACGGTGAGCACTGGCGGCTGACGTCACCGGAAGGCACCCAGTACTTCTTTGGCCGGTCGGCGGCGGCGAAGTCGGCATGGACGGTGCCGGTCTTCGGCGACGACGCGGGGGAGCCGTGCCACCATGCCGTGTTCGCCAGCGCGTGGTGCACCCAGGCGTACCGGTGGAACCTCGACTACGTCGTCGACACCCACGGCGATGCGACGGCGTACTACTACGACACCGAAACCAACTACTACAGCCGGGCGCAGTACGTGCGGGCCGGGCAGTTGAACCGGATCGAGTACGGCTTCCGCGACGGCTCGGCCGCCCCGGCGCCGGGGCGGGTCTCGTTCACCACCGCGCCGCGCTGCATCCCCGGGACTGTCTGCGACCCGGCGACCAACCCGGAGAACTTCCCCGACGTGCCGTTCGACCAGCAGTGCACGAGCACGACATGCGCCGTCACGACCCCGACCTTCTGGACGACGAAGCGGCTGGCGAAGATAACCACCCAGATCTATCACGACTCCGGATACCGCGATGTCGCGTCGTGGACGCTCAACCACGAGTTTCCCTCGAACGGCGACGGTACCGACCCCGGGCTGTGGCTGGAGTCGATCGTTCACACCGGGCACGTCGGTGGGACGGTGGCGATGCCGCCGGTGCAGTTCGACGGGGAACTGCGCGACAACCGGGTCGACGGGCTCGACATGGCACGCCCGTTCGCCAAGTGGCGGTTGAAGACCATCAGCAATGAGACCGGTGGCCGGATCGAGGTCACGTACGCGGAGCCGGAGTGTCATCGGTCGAGCCTGCCCGTGCCCGACAGCAACGCGATGGCCTGCTATCCCGGGTACTGGCTAATGGGTGGCTCCACCGAGCCGACGCTGGACTGGTTCCACAAGAGCGTGGTCAGCCGGGTCGTCGAGCGAGACATGACCGGCAGCGGCAATGCGGCGGAGGTCACCGAGTACGAATACCTCGGTGGCGCCGGGTGGACCCACGACATGGGTGAGCTGACGCCGGCCCGGTTCAAGTCGTGGGGACAGTTCCGTGGCTACCAGCGCACCCGGGTCAAGCACGGCGATCCGCTGGCCGGGACGCAGAGCGTCGAGGAGCACCTGTTCCTGCGGGGCATGGACAACGACCTGCTCGCCAACGGCACGCGGCGTGACGTGTGGGTCAGCGACTCGCAGGGCGGCAGCATCGAGGACAAGCCGGTGCGGCGGGGCTTCACCCGGGAGATGACCGTCTTCAACGGCACCGACTGGCTCAGCAAAACCATCTCGGAACCGTTGGAGATCCGCAGGACCGCCAGCCGCAACCGGTCGATCGGGCCGCTGGAGGCGTACCTGACCGAGGAGCGGTCCGAGCGTGAGTACACCAAGCATCCGAACGGGGTCTGGATCACCGAAACCCTGTACTCGTACGACGACTACGGCCGGGTGATCCAGACCCATGATCGCGGAGACGTGTCCAACCCGGATGACGACACGTGCGCCCGGACGTCGTACACGCAGAACCTCACCTCGTGGATCATCGACACGTTGGCCAGGATGGAAACGGTCAGCGTGGGCTGCGACGTCACGGCGACAGACGCCGACCTCATCGGCGACCAGCGCCAGTACTACGACGGCGCGACCAGCATCACCATGCCCCCCGTCAGGGGCGATCTGACGAAGTCGGAGGAGGTGTCCGAGCCGGGCGTCTACGTGTTGGTAGGTTCCGCGCGGTACGACGTGCACGGCCGCCCGATCGAGTCGACGGATCCGTCCGGTGACAAGGGCACGGTGACCTACAGCCCGGAGACCGGTGGGCCGGTGACGTCAGTCGTGCAAACCAACGCCCTCGGGCACACCAGCACCACCTCCCTCGACCCGTTGCTGGGCACCGTCCTGTCCACGGTCGACGCCAACGGTGTCCGTACCGACATGACCTACGACCCGCTGGGCCGGCTCACCGCGGGCTGGGCCCCCGGGCGCAGCAAGGCGGCCGAACAGTCACCCTCGGCGACCTTCTCCTACCTGGTGCGGGGCAACGCGCCCTCGGTCGTCACCAGCAGCACGCTGCTGTCCAACGGCTCGTACCTGGTCAGCCGGAACCTCTTCGACGGGTTCCTGCGGCTGCGCCAGACGCAGAGCCCGTCACCGGCCGGCGGCCGGGTCATCACCGACACCCTCTACGACAGCCAGGGTCGGGTCTTCAAGACCAACGACGACTACTGGAACGCCGATTCCGCCCCGGCGACCTCGTTGTTCCTGGTGTCAGACGCCAGGGTGATGGCCCAGACGCGCTACCTCTTCGACGCCGCGGGGCGCGAGACCGACGAGCTCCTGCTGTCGGAGGGGGTCGAGAAGTGGCGTACCAGGACGTCGTACGGCCCGAACTGGACGGCAACGGACCCGCCCGCGGGCGGCACGCCGACCATGGAGGTCTTCGACCTCGAAGGCCGCACCGTCGAGCTGCGGCAGTTCCACGGCGACTCGCCGACCGGCGCCTACGACGCGACAAAATACACGTACAACAAGGCCGGGCAGAAGGCGAGCGTGACCGACGCGGCCGGCAACGTGTGGCGCTCCTCGTACGACCTGCGTGGCCGGATGATCCGCGACGAGGATCCCGACTCCGGGGTCACGGTCAGCACCTACGACGACGAGGACCAGCTGATCTCCAGCACCGATTCCCGCGGCAGCACGGTGACCAGCACCTATGACGCTCTGGGGCGCAAGACCGGCCAGTTCAAGGGGCAGACGAAGCTGGCCGCGTGGACGTACGACACGCTCCCCAACGGCAAGGGGTTGCCGGTGGCCTCAATCCGGTACGTCGACGGAAACGCCTACTCCAGCGAGGTCACGGGCTACCAGCAGGGAACCGGCCGCGCGCTGGGGTCGAAGGTGACCATCCCCGGATCGGAGGAAGGTCTGGCTGGTACGTACACCACCAGCCTGACCTACGACGGGTTCGGGCGGCTCACAAAGACCGAGCTCCCATCCGCGCCGGGGCTGCCCGCCGAGGCCCTCACCCACAGGTACAACGAGTTTGACCTGCCGCAGCAGCTGTCGGGGCTGGACAGCTACGTCAACGACACGTCGTACGACGAGTTCGGCCGCGTCACCAGCACCGCACACGGCGCGGCAGGGCACCAGGTCTGGTCCGGGTTCGGGTTCGACCCGGTGACCGGGCGGCTGGAGTTCGCCTCGATGGACCGCGAGGACGAGAACGACCCGAGCGTGTCAGCGGTGACCTACACCTACGACCCGGTCGGCAACGTGCTGTCCAGCGCGGACGCCGTCTCCGGCGACCAGCAGTGCTTCGGCTACGACCACCTGACCCGGCTGACCGAGGTATGGACCCCGTCGTCCGGCGACTGCGGCGACGCGCGATCCGCGACCGCGCTGGGCGGGCCCGCAGCCTACTGGCACTCGTTCACCTACGACAAGACCGGGAACCGGCTGTCCGAGGTCCGCCACGCGGCGGGTGGGGACACCACCCGGGCGTACACCTATCCCACGGCGGGCTCGGCGCAGCCCCACACCCTCAAGTCGGTGACCACCACCGGCCCCAGAGGGTCGAAGACCGACACCTACACCTACGACAGCACCGGCAACATGCTGACCCGGCAGGGCCAGAACCTCACCTGGGACGCGGAGGGGCAACTTGAGAGAATCGGAGACACCTCGTTCCTGTACGACGCCGACGGTAACCGGCTGATTCGTCGCGACGCCTCCGGCACCACCCTCTACCTCGGCGGGCTGGAGATCCATCGCGGTGCCACTGGGAGCCTCTCCTCGACCCGCTACTACGGCAACGTTGCCGTACGCACCTCGGCCGGGTTGAGCTGGCTGGTCTCCGACCACCAGGGCACCGCCAACGTCACGATCAACGCGTCGGACCTGTCGGTGACCAGGCGGTACCAGACTCCGTTCGGGCAGACACGCGGCACTGCCGTGAGCTGGCCGTCAGAGCGCGCTTTTGTCGGCGGAACGAAGGACCCGTCGACCGGGCTCGTCCATCTCGGCGCGCGGGAATACGACCCGGAGATCGGTCGCTTCATCTCGATCGACCCGATCGTCGACGAAGGCGATCCGCAGCAGATGAACGGGTACGCGTACGCGAACAACTCACCGGTCACGTTCTCGGACCCGGACGGGTTGAAGTACAGGTGCTCCAACCCGCGGCAGTGCGACGGCAGCGACGCAAAGCAGAAGGCGGACGCAGCCAAGCGGGCGGCTGCCGCGCGAAAGGCCGCCGCCGAGCGGGCCCGCCAGGAGCAGATCCGGGCCCGCAACCGGGCGGCAATCGGCCGAGCGCAGGCCAAGGCGGCGCGGGACAAGGCGGCGGCGGAACGCAGGAAGGAGCGCATCCGCGCCAAGAACCAGGCGGCGGCGGCCAAGGCGGCGGCGAAGGCGGCCCGGGACCAGGCCAAGAAGGAACGGGCGGCGCAGAAAAAGCGGGACGATGCACTGGCGAAATGCGGCGGAAGCATTCGTGCCTGCCAGAAGAAGGACGAAGAGCGCTACACGAAGAAGGTCTGCTACAACAAGGCCTCTTGCGAGCACTACGAGCGCCGCTTCGTCAAGCCGAAGCAGCCCGCTGCGAAGAAGTGCGGTGGACGTTACGGCTGTACATCCATGGGACCTGCCAAAGGACCGCTCAAGCAGACGGCAGGATCGTCCTGCCATGGGTTCGCTCTGGACTGCTGGAAGGCGGATAACGACACGGTCATCCGAAACGTCTCCAAGGGTGCGGTGATAGTCGGAGGCGCCGCGGCCGGAGCGGTCGCCTGCGGGACGGTTGTCCTGTGCGCTGCGGGCATCGGCGCGGCCGCCGGCGCCCTCGGTTACGCGGTTACCGCCGATGAGGAGGAGTGGGACAACGGCGACTTCATAACCGAAGTCCTCGGCGGCGCCTTCGCCGGAATAGCCGGTAATCGCTTGGCTCCGAAGCCCCCGGCGAAGCCGCGCATCCGTGGCAGGTGGGAAAACGGCGAGTTGAAGGGGTACCTGGTCGACTAGCCATCCTCACGCGCGGCGTGCTCCACGCCGCTTGGATCAGGTCGATGTGCGGTTCGATATGCGCCTCGCGGTAACGCTGTAGCCGGCTCTGCTTGTCAGCGGGGCCGGCTACTCGTTGCTGGAGGCTGTTTGTGCGACGTTTCGGCTTGACACTGCTGTGCGCCCTGTCGCTCACGGCGCTACCCCTTCCCGCGCAGGCCGCACCGGAGGGCACGGCCGGGCGTCCGGCGTTGAGCAGCAAACCCGGGCCGGGCGTCTCTGCCCGGGCACCCATGGACGACCCGGCCAGCAGGAACGCGTGGCGCAAGGCGCCCGCGGTCGCCTGGCCGGCGCCCGGCGTGGCGGAGGTCAAGGTGCCGGCGTACGACGTCGAGAAGGTCGACGCGGAGGCGCCGAAGCTGGCTCGCGCCGGGACGCTGCCGATCTGGCTCGGGCGATCGGCGACGGTGCGGCTGATGCGCTCGGGCAAGGACTCCGGTCTCGTCTTCAGCGTTGGCGGCATGCGCGGGCGAGCGCCGATCGAGGTGGACTACACCGGGTTCCGGCACGCCTTCGGCGGCGACTGGGCGGCCCGCCTCAAGCTGGTACGCCTCGACGGCCAGCCCATCAGGAGCCGCAACGACCCGACCCGGGGCCGGGTCACGACGACCGGCGCCGATGGCGTCTACGGGCTGGTTTCCACGTCCGACAGCAGCGCGGGCAGCTACCGGGCGACGAGCCTGGCGCCTTCGGCGACCTGGCAGGTGGGCGTGGGCTCGGGCGACTTCACCTGGTCGTACCCGATCACGGTGCCCCAGCTGCCCGGCCCGGTCCCGGACCTGAGCCTCTCCTACAATTCGGGCACGGTCGACGGGCGCATCGGGTCGACCAACAACCAGCCATCGGTGGTCGGCGAAGGGTTCGAGCTGCGGACCGGCTACATCGAGCGCTCCTACCACGGCTGCGACCAGGACGGCCAGGCGGGCGTCGCTGACCTGTGCTATCTGTCGCACAACGCCGTCGCGGTGCTGCCCGATCTGACCACTGAGCTGGTGCGCGATGAGGCGACCGGCAAGTGGGCGACGCAGCGCGAGAGCGGCTGGCGGATCGAGCAGCTGTTCGGCGCGTCCAACGGGGATGGTGACGGCGAATACTGGCGGTTGACCTCGCCCGGTGGCGTGCAGTATTTCTTCGGCAGCGGCGCCGCCGCCAGCTCGGCTTGGACGGTGCCGGTCTACGGCGATGACGGCGGCGAACCCTGCCACCAGTCGACGTTCGCCGCTTCCTGGTGCCAGCAGGGCTACCGGTGGATGCTGGACAAGGTCGTCGACCCGCACGGTGACATGATCACCTACACCTACGAGAAGGAGACCAACAACTACCGCAGGGGCGGGGTGATCACCCCGTACGTGCGCAGCGGTCACCTGGTCGGTGTCGAGTACGGCGGCGGCGCGGCCCGGGTGGTGTTCACCCCGGCCGGTCGATGCCTGCCCGGGTCGACCTGTGCCAGCAGCGAGCCGGCCAACTTCCCCGACGTCCCCTACGACCAGGAGTGCGGCACCAGCAGTTGCGCCTACACCGCGCCGACGTTCTGGTCCACCAAGCGCCTGGCGAAGATCACCACGCAGGTCAACGACGGCAGCGGCTTCCGCGACGTCGACTCGTGGACCCTGACCCACTCGTTCCCGGACACCGGCGGCGGCGCCGACGCCGCCCCCGCGCTGTGGCTGGAGTCGATCGTGCGTGCGGGGCACGTCGGCGGCAGCACCGTCACGCTCCCGCCGGTCAGGTTCGCCGGGCTCATGCGACCCAACCGCATCGAGACGATCGACGGCACGGTCCCGCTGAACAAGTACCGCGTCCAGGGCATCATCAACGAGACCGGCGGGCAGATCAAAGTCAACTACTCGCTGGCCGACTGCGCGGCGGGAAGCACGCCGAGTCCTGACGCCAACGTGCGCAAGTGTTTCCCGGCCTTCTGGAGCCCGGGCGGCACCGGAGCAGAGCTGGACTGGTTCCACAAATACGTCGTCAGCGAGGTGGTCGACGAGGACCTGGTCGCCGGGCGCACGGCGAAGGTCACCCGGTACGAGTACCTCGACCCCGGCGCGGCGCTGTGGAGCCACGACGACTCCGAGATACTGCCCGCCACGCAGCAGTCCTGGGGGCAGTGGCGCGGGTACCAGCGGGTGCGGGTGCGCACCGGCGGCCAGTCGGCGACCGAATACCTGTTCCTGCGCGGGCTCTACGACGACAAGAAGGCAGACGGAAGCCGGCGGCTGATCACGGTGGACGGCGTCGACGACCGGGCGGCGTTCAGCGGGATGGCCCGGCAGACCACCGTGTTCGACGGGGCCAACGTGGTCAGCCGTACCACCTCCCAGCCGCAGCTCATGGCCACCACCGCGACCCGGGCGCGCGCCTCCGGCACACTCGAGGCGACCCTGGCCGACGAGGTGTCGGTGCGGAAAGCCGTCACGCTCACGGGCGGGGGAACGCGCACCGTGGAAAAGCGCTTCGGCTACGACAGCCGCGGCCGGCTGGTGCACACCAGCGACCTCGGCGACACCTCGACCACCGCCGATGACAGCTGCGTACGCAACACCTACACGGAGAACACGACGACCTGGATCATCAACACCATCGGCCGGGTAGAGACCCTGGACGCGGCGTGCGACGCGACCGGAACGACGCTGACCGATGTCAAGAACACCTACAGTGACGCCGGTGACCTCACCAAGGTCGAGGAGTGGAACGGCACCGGCTTCGTCACCGCCTCCCGCACCGTGCCCGACCGCTACGGCCGCCCGCTGGAGCAGTACGACGCGCTGGGGCACGTCACGCGGACCGCGTACACCCCGGCGAGCGGTGGCCCGGTGACCCGTACCGTGGTGACCAACCCGGCGGGCCACACCGTGACCACCGACTACGAGCCGCTGCGCGGGACCGCCTCGGCCACCACGGACGCCAACGGCAACGTCACCCACACCGCGTACGACTCGCTCGGCCGGCTCACCGCCGTCTGGCGGCCGGGCCGGGCCGCCACCGCGACCCCCAACATGCGCTACGAGTACCTGGTCCGCGCGAACGGACCGTCGGTGGTCACCACCCGCCCGTTGATCGGCCCGGTCAACCACGAGCTGTACGACGGGCTGCTGCGCCCGGCACAGACGCAGACAAGCTCCCCGAGCGGCGGCCGCATCGTCAGCGACACCGTCTACGACAGCGCCGGCCAGGTCTCCCGGGACATCGACGACCATTGGGACGCCGGAGCGCCAGGGACGAGCCTGCTGGCCGTGCCCACCACCCCGGATCGCGAAACGCGGTACACCTACGACGGGGCGGGCCGGGTCACCGTCGAAGCCCTCTACTCGGGTGGGGCGCAGCAGTGGCGCACCACGACCGCCTACGGCGGCGACCGGGTGGACGTCGACCCGCCGCAGGGCGGGACGGCGACGACCTCACTGCTGGACGGACATGGCCGCACCGTCGAGCTGCGGCAGTACGCCGGCGGCGCACCGACCGGCGCGTACGACGCCACCCGGTACACGTACACGAAGCTGGGCCAGCTCGAGACGATCACCGATCCAGCCGGCAACGTACGGCGCAACACCTACGACAGCCGTGGGCGCCAGATCAAGGCCGAAGCGCCGGACACCGGCGCGGTCGTCCTGGGCTACGACGACGCCGACCGGCTCGTCTCCCGCACGGACGCACGCGCCCGGACGGTGACCTACGCCTACGACGACCTGGACCGGCGCACCGCTGTCCGCGAGGGCAGCACCACGCTGGCCGAGTGGGTCTACGACACCGCACCGGGCGGCAAGGGGCTGCTCGCGTCGTCGACGCGGTACGCCGGCGGCGCGGCGTACGTCTCGGCGGTCACCGGCTACGACGAGCGGGGGCGGCGCAAAGGCGCGGCGGTGACCATTCCGGCCGTCGAGAACGGGCTGGGCGGCACCTACACCACCACGTTCACCTACCGTGAGGACGACCAGCCCGCCACCACGACGCTACCGGCGGTCGGCGGCCTGGCGCAGGAGACCCTGACCCACGGCTACGACACGCTGGGCAACCCGGAGACGCTGACCGGGCTCGCACCCTACGTCGCCGGCACGGCCTATGACGAACTCGGTGAGCTGTACTCCCGCTCGTCCGGTCCCACCGGGCGGCAGGTCTACCGCTACTACGGCTGGGATCCAGCCACCCGACGACTGGCGTACGCCTCGGCGTACCGCGACGTGGAGACGCAGCCGACGCTGGCCGACCGGGCTTACACCTACGACGCCACGGGCAACGTCACCTCCATCACGGACAGCCTGGACGACACCACCGACCGCCAGTGCTTCCGATACGACCAGCTCCAACGGCTCGTTCAAGCCTGGACGCCGACCGGTGACTGCACCGCGTCGCAGACGACCGACGGCCTCGGCGGCCCCGCGCCGTACTGGCATGACTACAGCTACGACCGGATCGGCAACCGGCTCGGCGACGTGTGGCACGCGGCGGCCGGCGACACCATCCGGACCTACACCTACCAGGCCACCCAGCCACACCTGGTGCGGTCGGTGACCACCGGGTCCGCGACCGCAAGCTACGGCTACGACGCGTCCGGCAACACCACCTCGCGGTCCGGGCAGACCCTCAGCTGGGACGCCGAAGGACGCCTGGCCGCCGCCGGTGCGGAGTCCACCGTGTACGACGCCGACGGCAACCGGCTCGTCCGGCGTGACGCGACCGGCACCACCGTCTATCTCACCGACACGGAGGTGCACCGGGCCGCCTCCGGGTCGGTCACCGCGACGCGCTACTACCGGCAGGCCGACAGCGTTGTCGCGGTACGCACACCGTCGCGGCTGAGCTTGCTGGTCGACGACCACCAGGGCACGGCCACGGTCGCGGTCGCCGACCAGGCCGGGCAGCCCACCGTCCGCCGTCACCAGCTTCCGTTCGGTGCCACCCGCGGCGCCGCACCCGCCTGGTGGGACGGCGAACGGGGATTCGTCGGCGGCACCGCCGGACCGGCCGGGCTGGTTCACCTGGGCGCGCGCGAGTACGACCCGGAGATCGGCCGGTTCCTCTCCGCCGACCCGGTCGTCGACACCGCCGACCCGCAGCAGATGCACGGCTACTCGTACGCCAACGGCAGCCCGGTGACGATGTCGGACCCGGACGGGCTCAAGGCCAAGAAGTCGACGTCGTTCCCCGGCAAAAAGGTCGTCGACAAGCTGCGCGACGTGGTGATCGACAGACTCCTGAGCCAGCCGTACGACGACTACTTCGTGTGCGAGGGCTGCGGCTGGGAGTACTACGGCGAGACCATCTGGGATACTGGTGGGTACTACGACGACACCTACGACGAGCCGCAGGTCCGGTACACGTATCAGCAGACCGAGTGCGGGGGATGGGGCGGCCAGTGCGTGACGCCGCGCCCGTACGGGTGGGTGGCCGACTACGGCGACGCCACTGAGTTCCCGCTGTCCTCGGGGACGCGTATCGTGACCGGCTCGCCGTCGTCGGGGACGAGCATCGGGACCTCGGTGATCGGCTACTCGTCCTCGTTCTCGTTCTCGTCGTGGTCCCCGTCCTCCTCGGGATCGAGCTGGGGCAGACTCCGCCCCGCCAGCTCACCCCCGTTGGGCTCATCGATGATCTGGGACCCGCCGCGGCGGTCCGGTCCATGGACGGGATGGCTGCCCGGCCTCGGGTCGTCGTTGTTCGGTCACCGGTAGGCGGTGCGTCGTGAACCGTGGTGTGGTGGCGGCGCTGTCGGGTCTCGCTGTCATAGGCATCCTTGCCGTCCCTGGATCCGGCGGCACCGCGCCCGCCGGATCCCCGCCGGCCCGTGAGTCGGTCGCGGGCCAGGAACCGGGCCCGGTCGGGGAGGCCGTCGGTCTGGCGGCCGCCCGCCGCACCGGCCGCCCGGTGGAAGTGACCGCGCTGACCACCCCGACCAGGCAGGTCTTCGCCCGCCCCGACGGCACCATGTACGCCGAGGTGAAGACGAGCCCCGTGCGGGTCAGGCGGGGCAACGGTTGGGTGCCCATCGACACCACCCTGGCGCGGCAGGCGGGCGGATTCATCGCCCCGAAGGCGTCCCCGGCGGGCGTACGCTTCTCCACCGGCGGTGACGGCCCGTTCGCCAGCCTCACCGACGGCGCCCGGCGGGTCGAGCTGAGCTGGCCTGGCCGCCTCCCTGGGCCGCACCTGGCCGGGGACTCCGTGACGTACCCGGCCGTGCTGCCCGGTGTCGACCTCGTCGTCACCGCCACGCCCACCGGGTTCACGGAGAAGCTGGTCGTACACACGCCCGAGGCCGCACGGCACCCGGCCGTGTCGCGGATCCGGTTCGGCCTGCGTACCGAGAACTGGACACTGACCGGCGACCAGCTGCCCGCCTTCATGTGGGACTCGTCGCCGCGGGCCCGCAAGCACCCCATGAAGGTGGAGGTCGGCCGGGACAGCCTGACCGTCGTCCCGGATCCAGCGGTGCTGTCCGACCCGGACCTGGTCTACCCGCTGTACCTGGACCCCGAGGTGCAGACGCCCCGCCCGCACTGGGCGATGGTGTGGTCGGCGCTGCCCGACCAGAGCTACTACGACACGTCATGGCACGCGCAGGTGGGTACCGACCCGGCCGACCCCGCCGGCGGTCGATGGCGCTCCTACTTCGAACTCGACACCTCGTTCGCCGCCGGCAAGCACATCATCAGCGCGACCTTCCGGGCCACGCTGCTCTACTCCTACAGCTGTAACGCCGAGCCGATCTACCTGTGGCACACCGGCACGATCAACTCCGGTACCAACTGGAGCAACGCGCCGAACAAGATCTCCCAGGTGGGTGCCCCGGTCACCACCATCAAGGCCGGCCATGAGGCCTGCCCGGGGACGCCGGTGGCCGAGTTCGATGCCACCTCGTTGGTCACCACGGCCGCCGCACAGGCATGGCAGCACGTCACCCTGGCACTCGCCGCCGACGAGGCCGGCGTGGGCGGCAAGGTCTTCGAAAACGACGCCCGCTACGCCTACAAGGTGCCCGGCATCGGTGTGGTGTACAACTCGGTGCCGGAAGCACCCGTGGCGCAGCCGACCACGACCATGCCCGGATGCGCCGGCGCCCCGGCGATGTGGGTCACCACGCTGACCCCCCAGCTGTCGGTGACGGTCGCCGACGCCGACACCGGCGACCGCCATGGCATCGGCTTCGAGATCCGGGCGGCCGGCGCGGCGTCGCCGTCGCACACGCCACCCCGGACCGTGTCCGGGACGTACGGGTACGACGTGCCCGACGGGGTGCTGGTCGACGGCGGTAGGTACGAGTGGCGGGCGCGGGCCAGCGACAGCGTCGACACCGGCCCGTACAGCCCGTGGTGCCCGTTCACCGTGGATGTCACCGGCCCGACCAGGGCGCCGACCATCACCTCACAGCACTTCATCCAGGTCAAACCCGGACAGGCCCAGTACGGCATCCGGGTCGACCAGGTCGGCCAGTTCACCTTCGGCGCGGGCGATGATCCGGATGTGGCCGGGTACGACTACGAGATCCGGGTACCCAACCGGTCACCGGTACGCGGGCGGGTCATCGCCCCGGCACCGGGTGCCGCCGCATCGCTGTCCTACCGTCCGCTGGTCGGCGGGTTTTCGTCGCCGTACGAGATATGGGTGTGGTGTGTGGACGCGGCGGGCAACCGAGGGCCGAGGAACCCGCGCTACCAGTTCCGGGTCAAGGAGTTGCCGGCCGTCGTCGACCTGCACTTCGCCGACGACCCGGCGGGAGACACGGCGTCCGACTCCGCCACGACCGGCGCCGACGGGACGCTGACCCTTACCCCAGGGGTGTCGTGGGTGGACGGGCAGGTCACGCAGGGCCTGCATCTGGCCGGAGCTGGCGCCGGTGGCGTGGCCACGCAGAGCGCCGTCGACACGGCGCAGAGCTTCACCGTCATGGCGTGGGTACGGCTGCTCTCCGACGACACCGACAACGCTGCGGCACTCAACCTCGTCGGCCACTCCAGCACCGGCTTCGCGCTGCGCTACCAGAAGATCAGCAAGCACTGGCAGTTCGCCATGCCAACGGGGCCGGCGGCCGACGCGCCGGATGTGGTCGCGACCTCCGACACCATCGCGCAGGTTGGCGTGTGGACCCACCTGGCCGGAGTGCACGACCAGGCCTCCGGCCAGATCCGCCTGTACGTCAACGGCAGGCTCAGCGGCACCGCGCCGTTCACCACGCCGTGGACGGCCAGCGGGCCATTGCGGATCGGGCCGTTGCAGGACAGCCCGCCGTGGGTCGGCGACCTCGACGAGATCAGCGCCTTCGACACGGCCGTGTCCGAGGCGATGATCCGCAACGACATGGGCTGGCCGGAGCCGCCCGGCAGCGAAGCGCACTGGCGACTCGACGAGAACGGCGGCATCGCCGCGGCCGACAGCTCCGGAAACCGCCACACCGCGGTGCTGTACTCCCAGGCCTCGTGGACGAGCGCTCGGCACGGCGGCGGCGCCCGGTTCGACGGCGGCTGGGCGCACACGGATCGACCGGTGATCGAGCCCAACGCCAGCTACACGGTCGCCGCCTGGGTGAAGCTCGACCGGCTGCCGGGGCAGGACCAGTTCATCGCGGTCAGCCAGGACGGCCGCTGGGACAGCCGGTTCAAGCTCGGCGTCTCCCGCGGCTGGGGCATGCCCAACGGATGGATATTCGCGGTGAACGCCGCCGACACCCCCGACGACAGCCTCGCCGGCAGCCAGGCCACCTGGGTCCAGAGCGACATCGCGGAGCAGGTCGGCGTCTGGACCCACCTGGCCGGCGTGTACGACCAGACCGCGGGACAGATCCGACTCTACGTCAACGGCCGGCTCAGCGGGACCGCGCCGTTCGCCAACTCCCAACCCGCCGTCAGCTCGCTGGTGTTCGGGCGCTGGCAGAACGAGGGTTTCCGGGTCGGCACCTGGCCCGGAACAATCGACGACATCCACGTGACGCAACAAGCCCTCTCCGCCTCGGAAATCGAGGCGTGGATGGACTGGCCCAAGTGGGGTCCCAACGCGCGGTGGACCTTCGACGAGGCCAGCAGCATGGTGGCGACCGACGTGAGCGACAACGACCACACCCTGGCCCTGGTCGACCGCGCGAGCCGGATCGACGTCCCGTCCGGCAAGGCGCTACGCCTGGAGGGGCAGACGAGCCCGGACTGGGCATACGACGGTGCGCAAGGCCGGACCGGCGGACCGGTCGTGCCCGCGGGAAACAGCTTCACCGTCGCCGGTTGGGGGCGGCTGGACAACCTGAACGCCTCCGCCGCACTGCTGAGCCAGGACGGGATCAACGACAGCGGGTTCAGCCTGCTCTATGACAAGAGCGCGAACGCGTGGTCGTTCCGCATGGCCAAACAGGACAGCCTGACCAGCGACGAGTACGCCGCAGCCCGTGGCGGCAGCCCGCAGGCGGGCGTGTGGACCCACCTGGCGGGGGTGTACGACCATTCGGCCGGAACCCTGAAGCTCTACGTCAACGGATCGCTGGTGGGATCGACCAACTACCGGCCGACCTGGTTCGCCGACCGGGCATTCATCGTCGGCCGCGAGTTCGGCAGCGGCTACGGAGCGCCGATGTCCTGGTGGAAGGGCGAAATCGACGAGATGCACGTCCTGGATCACGCCGCCACCACGACCGAGATCGGGCAGATCAAGGGAACTCCACCGGTGCCGCCGCCGACAGCCGTGGTGAGCGCCTCCGGATCCTGCGAGGCGACCGGCTTTCCAGGCGGTTGGGGGGTCTATCTCAGCGGCAGCATCGCGGACACGACGCTGAACATCAGCAGCGCCTACGTGTCGTACTCCGCAAGCGGTGTCGACCCCAACTACGGATCGCCATCGGGCACCGTGTACCTGAACACAAGCGGACGCTCCTTCACCGGCAACTTCCCCAGCAGTTCCGGCTGGGAGTTCGTCGGCGGTAGCGGGGCCAGTTGGACCGTGACGGTCACCTTGAGCGACGGCAGGTCCTACAGCAGATCCGGCTACACCAGCAGGTGCGGTTGATCGAGGTCGGGGCCGGGGCAGTGCCGCCCCGGCCCCACGCGACGCCGTGGTGGCCGGCCGCCCGCAGCGACGCGCGCGATCTCGCCGGCGTCTCCTAGCCTTCGTCTGGTTCGCCGGTCACCGGGAGTCGCGTTTCGGCAGGAGCAGCTCCTCGTGATCGAGTTCGCGTTCCAGGATGCGGAGCCCCTCGTCGGGCAGCCGGCCGGCGTCGCGCCAGCGCAGGAGCTCCTCCCGCTGGGCGTCGATCGCGGCCCGCCGGATGCGCAGCGCCGCCTCATAGCGCGGCGAGGTGGGCACCTCGGCTGACTCGGCGCGCTCCAGCAGGTCGAGACGGCCGCGGTAGCGGGCCAGCCGGGTCAGCAGCTGCGCGCGGGTGACGTTCACGGCCTCGACGTTGCCCGGCTCGTCGGCGGCGACCTCGTCGAGGCGGGCCAGGGCCGCCTCGACGGCCGCCGACCGGGCCTCGTTGCGTACCCGGGCCTGATCGGTCTCGTTGGCACGGAGGCCCAGCGCCCGGACGAGCGGCGCGAACGTCAGGCCCTGCCCGACGAGGGTCACGAGAACGACCACGAACGTGCAGAACAGCAGGAGGTCGCGATCGGGGAAGGGCGCGCCGCGGTCGGTGGTCAGCGGCAGGGTGAAGATCGCGGCCAGGCTGATGACGCCGCGGGTTCCCGCCCAGCTCAGCGCCACGACGTCGCGGCGGGTGAGCCGACGGGCGTTGCGGGCCGCCTGGGCGGCCTGCCGGCTGCCGCCGGGCTCGTCGGTGTCGTCCTCGTCGGAGGTGCCGCCCAGCCGGGTGTGCAGCGACCGGGGGAGCACCTGGGTCAGCACCAGCCACGCGGGGCGCAGGAGCAGCACCACGCCGACCGACACGGCGACCGCGATGACGACCGTCGAGGTGTCGTACTTCCGCAGACCGCTGACGACCGTGGGTAGCTGCTGGCCGATCAGCAGGAAGACGAAGCCCTCGAGGAGGAAGTCCACCAGCCGCCACACCGCGCTGGTCTGCAACCGGCTGGCGCCGGAGGCGAGCCGGGGCGTCTGGTGGCCGACGATCAGCCCGGCGATCACCACGGCGAGCACGCCGGAGACGTGCAGTTCCTCGCCCAACAGGTAGGCCACGAACGGCGTCGCCAGCGAGATGGCGTTGGACAGCAACGGATCCGCGGTGAGCGGTCGGGCCAGACGTACCCCCCACGCGACGAGAGCACCCACCGCGACCCCGCCCACCGCCGCCAACAGGAACTGGCCGACAGCGGACGGAAACGAGAAGCCGCCGCCCACGGCGGCCGCGACCGCGACCTTGAGGATCGTCAGGGCGGTGGCGTCGTTCAGCAGCCCCTCACCCTGGATGATCGTGACCAGCTTCGGCGGCAGGTTCACCCGGCGACCCACCGCCAGCGCGGCCACCGGGTCCGGCGGCGCGATCGCGGCGCCGACCGCGATCCCGGCGGCCAGCGTCGCCCCGGCCACGAACAGGTGGAAGCCGACTCCCACCAGCACGGCGGTGAGCAGCACCAGCACCACGGACAGGCTGACCACGATACGGAGGTTCCGGCGGATGCCCAGCAGCGAGGAGTCCAGCGCCGCACCGTAGAGCAGCGGCGGCAGCACGACCGTCAGCACGAGGCCCGGATCAAGGCTGATGTTTGGCCCCGGGAGCAGCGCGTACGCGATGCCGATGAGCGGCAGGAGCGCCGCCGCCGGCAGGCCGGTGCGCGAGGCCACCCACCGCACGACGACGATGACGGCGACGGCGGCGAGCACGAACAACAACGTCGTCTGGGGGCTCACCCGTTACTTCTTCCTGGCCGGCGGACGGTCCGAGCTGACGGCGGGTTCGACCGCCGGCTCCGGCTCGGATCGGCCGCCCGGAGCCGATCGGACGGCAGCGGCGCTGGTGGGCCGGCAGCACAGCCCTGCCGCAGTCCGGAGCGTACCCGCTGCCACGGACGCGGCGACCTCCGCCGCGGATCGAGGAGAGCCCGCCACGACCCCGGCGGTCAGCCCGGTACCGCCTCGGTCACCGTCACCGGCCGGCCGCGGGATCACCGATGGTTCAGCCCCCGACGACGGTCGGCTGTGGGGAGTCACGCTCCTCGAATGCGGCGAAGGCCAGCAGGTCGGCCACCTCCTCGACGTGCTCATGGAGTCGGCTGGTCGCGACGCGGAGGAACGGTGTGTGCGGGCCGGAGAAGTAGCGGCCGCCCGGGACGACAGCCACGCCGTGCGCGGCGAGCGTGACCAGGGCGGACCGTTCATCCTCGACGGGCACCCACAGGCTCAGTCCTTCGGTGCCGCCGGTGCGTACGCCGCGGGCGGCCAGCGCCTCGGCGAGCGCCCGTCGTCGGCTCCGGTACGTCTCGCCGGCCTCCGCGACAAGCGCGCGGGTGGGTGGATCGGTGAGCAGGTGGGCGAGGCAGTTCTGCAGGATCCGGCTCGTCCAGCCGCTGCCGAAGGTGCGGTAGACGCGAGCGCGCTCGATCGGCGGTGCCGCGCCGCCGAGGACGGCGAGGCGCAGGTCGGGGCCGTGCGACTTCGAGTACGAGCGGAGGAACACCACCCGATCGGGAAGGGCCGTGCCGAGGGTCTGCACCGGCCCGGGGGCGAGGTCGGCCATGCCGTCGTCCTCGATCACCAGGGTCTCCGCACCCCGCAGTACGGCGGCGAGTTCCGCGCTACGCGCCGCGTCGACGCTGTGCCCGGTGGGGGAGTGGGCGTGCGGTTGATAGATGAAGAGCACCGGCTTGCGGCGTACCGCGTCGGCCAGGGCGTCAGGCCGGGGTCCGCGCTCGTCGCGCGGGACCGGGATCACCTCGGCGCCGACCGCGTCGAGGATGTCGAGCAGGCGCGGCGCGGTTGGCTCCTCGACCGCCACCTTGTCGCCGGTGACGACCAGGGTCTGGCAGAGCAGCAGCAGACCGTCGAAGCCGCCGTTGACGGCCAGCAGGTCCGCGGGCGGAAACGGCCACGTGGGACGGACCGCGTCGGCGAGCCGCTCGGTGATCGGTACCCGGTGGTATTCGTTCAGGTCTTCGACGCGCAGTGCCGCCGCGAGCGGAGTCTCCAGCGGCGGTAGCAGCGCGGTGTCCGGTACGGCGAGGCGGAGATCGTGCCGCAGGCGGCTGCCGTGCCGGCCGACCTCCTCGAAACGGCGGGGATGCGGTACGTCGGGTGGACCGATGACGACGGTGCCGGCGCGACCGCGGCCGGCGACCGAGCGGCGCCGGCGCAGCAGGGACCAGGCTTCGGACACGGTGGCGGGGCTGACGCCCAACTGGAGCGCGAGGGTGCGCACGGTGGGCAGCCGGGTACCGGAAGGGATCGTGCCGGCGCGGATGAGCGCGGCGACCGTCGCCGCGATGCCGCGGGCGCTGGGCTCCTCGATCAGGTCGGCCAGCCACTGGGAGTCGACGTCGCCGGTGGGGGTGCCCGGGTGCGGGGGAGTCATGGCAGATAGTTCACCACATGCTGGGAAAAATGAACAGTAACAAAACTTCTATTGTCTGACGAAGGTCTGAACTTTATGGTTGCCGGCGATGGCTACCTCACTCAACACCCCGCTTCACCTCGGTGTTCGGCCCTGGTCGCACCTGGTGCCGCTCGCGCTGGGCGAGGTCGGGGCGCCCCCGCTCGAGGTGCGCGTCGCGCGCCTGCCGGCGACCCCGCACCTGCTCGACGAGAGCGGTCTCGACGCCGGCGAGACCTCTTTCAGCCGGTACACCCTGGCCCGCGCGGCCGGCGACGACCGGCTCGTGGGCATCCCCGCCTTCGTCATGCGCGGCTTCCGGCACCGCTGCATCCTGGTGCGCAAGGACAGCCCCGCCGCCGACGCCGCCGATCTCGCGGGCGCCCGGATCGGACTCACCGGCTGGCCGGACTCCGGCAACACCTGGACCCGGGCCGTGTTGCGCCGCGCCGGCCTCGACCTCACCGCCGTCGAGTGGATGGTCGGGCCGCTCACCCCCGACGCGGCGGGCGGCGACCGCATGGGTGGGATGACGCCCCCGCCGTGGGTACGGCTCGCCGGACCGGGGGAGTCGCTCGTCGGCGGCCTCCTCGACGGCACGCTCGACGCGATCATGACGCCGTTCATGCCGCCCGGATTCCATCGCGACGACGCGCCGCTGCGCCCGCTGTACCGGGACTACCGCGCGGCCGAGGTCCGCTACGGCGAAGAGGTCGGGTTCATCCCTGGCATCCACCTCATCGCCGTGAAACGCGAGCGCGTCGAGGCGCGGCCGGAGATCCTCACCGACCTGATGACGGCGCTGCGGGCATCGCAGCAGGCGTGGTGGGTCAGCTACCGCAAGCACGCCGACACGACGCCGTGGGCGCTCGCCGAGATCGACGAGACGGAACGGCACTACGGCGCGGACTGGATGCCGTACGGCCTGGCGGCCAATCGCTCGATGATCAGCGCCTTCTGCGCGGAACTGCACGCCCAGGGCATCGCCGGGTCGCCGATCGACCCGGAGGTGCTGTTCCCCGAGTACACCAAGATCGCCACCGAGACGGGAGTGGAGTAGATGCGCCTCGCACTGGGTCAGCTCGCCGCCAGCGAGGACTGGCAGGTCAATCTCCGGCAGTGCACGGCCCTGGTGGAGCGGGCCGCGGCCGGCGGGGCCGACCTCTTGGTCCTGCCCGAGGGGGTGTTGGCCCGGTTCACCGACGACTTCACCCGGCTGCGCAGCGCCGCCCAGCCGCTGGACGGGCCGTTCGTCACCGGTCTCGCCGCCGCCACCGCCGGCACCGAGGTCACCGTGGTGGCGGGGGTGCACGAGCCGGGAGCGGATGGCAGGGCGTACAACACCCTCGTCGTCCTACGTGACGGCCAGATTCTCACCAACTACCGCAAACTGCACCTCTACGACGCGTTCGGCGCCAGGGAGTCCGACAACGTCATCCCCGCCGACGGCCCGGTGGTGACCTTCCCCTGCGCCGGGCACACCGTCGGCCTGATGACCTGCTACGACGTACGCTTCCCCGAGATGGCGCGACTGCTCGCGACCGACGGCGGCGCCGACGTCCTCGTCCTGCCCGCAGCGTGGGTCCGGGGGCCGCTCAAGGAGCGGCACTGGGAGCTGATGGTCTCCGCGCGTGCCCTGGAGAACACGGTCTACGTCGCGGCCTGCGGCGAATGCGGGCCCCGCAACATCGGGCACTCCATGGTCGTCGACCCGCTCGGGGTGGTGGTCGGGCGCCTCGCCGAGGACCCGGACCTGCTCTGGGCCGAGGTGTCGGCCGATCGGCTGGCCCAGGCCCGGCAGCGGCTCCCCGTGCTCGCCAACCGGCGGTTCTCCGTCGACCCCACCCCGACCCGACCACTTGCCACCACGACCGGCTGATCAACAGCAACCTTGGATTGAAGGAATAGTCATGCGCCGTACCCCCATCGCAGTGACCGCCGTGTCCGTGCTGCTTTTTTCGCTGTCGCTCGTCGGCTGCGCCAAGGACCCCTCCGAAGCTCAGCAGGGTGGCGGGGGCGAGACCACCACGCAGCAGCAGAACACCGCGCTGCACGACAAGCTGCCTGACAAGATCAAGCAGTCCGGCAAGCTGGTGTCGGTCAACAGCGGCTCCTTCCCGCCCTACGAGATCGTCGGCAGCAACCGGGACCTCAGCGGCGCCGCCGCGGATCTCTCCGACGCGCTCGGCCAGGTGCTCGGCATCAAGGTCGAACACGTGACCGTCGAGGGTCTCTCCGGCGTGCTGACGGGCATCAAGGCCGGCCGGTACGACTTCGCCCTCGGCCCGATCGGCGACTTCCCCGAGCGCGAGACCGACAACGACTTCGTCGACTGGGTGCAGGAGTTCGTCGTCTTCGCGGTGCCGAAGGGCAACCCGAAGCAGATCAAGGACCTCGACAGCACCTGCGGCCTGCGCGTCGCCGTGATGGCCGCCGGCTCGGCGGAGAAGGTGATCAAGGAGCAGGCGCAGAAGTGCACCGCCGCGGGCAAGCCGGCGATCGAGGTGCAGTCGTACAAGGACCAGCCCTCGTCGATCCTGGCGGTCAAGTCCGGCCGCGCTGACGCCTTCTTCTCCTCGCAGGCGCCGCTGACCTACTTCGTCAAGCAGTCGAACGGTGAGCTGGAGCTGGCCGCCACCGGACAGAAGAACGGCTTCGACGACCTCTTCCAGGGCGCGGTCGTGCCGAAGGACTCGGCGCTGCGCGACGTGCTGCTGGCCGCGCTCCAGGAGCTCTACGACAACGGCACCTACGCCAAGATCATGGCGAAGTGGGGGCTCGACGGCAACAAGCTCGACAAGCCGGGCATCAACCTGGCCGGCGGCAAGGGGTGAGCACCGTGGCCCAGAAAGCTCCGGCAACCCGGGCAGCCGACGATCGCGTCGCCGAACCGGTCGACGTCGCACACGCCGTGCCCCAGCGGCATCCGCTGCAGTGGGTGGCGACCGTCCTGGTCGCGGTCCTCGCCGCGCAGCTGATCCACATGCTGGTGACCAACCCCAACTTCGAATGGGACGTGGTCCTCCGCTACTTCAACACGGAGTCGATCGGCCGTGGCCTGTGGACCACCCTGAAGCTCACCGTCATCGCGATGGCCGTCGGCATCGTGCTCGGTGTGCTCCTGGCGGTCTGCCGGCTCTCCACGAACTGGCTGCTGCGGTCCCTCGCCGCGCTCTACATCTGGTTCTTCCGCGGAGTGCCGGCGCTGGTGCAGCTTATCTTCTGGTTCAACCTGTCGGCGCTGATGCCGCGGGTGTCGATCGGCATCCCGTTCGGCCCCGAGTTCACGCACTGGGAGACCAACGCGCTCATCACGCCGCTGCTCGCCGCGATCCTCGGCCTCGGGCTGAACGAGGGCGCCTACATGGCCGAGATCGTCCGGGGTGGCCTGATGTCGGTCGACCAGGGCCAGACTGAGGCGGCGCAGGCGCTGGGCATGAGCCGGACGCGGACGCTCTTCCGCGTCGTCCTGCCGCAGGCGATGCGGTTCATCGTGCCGCCCACGGGCAGCCAGGTGATCAACATGCTCAAGGCGACCTCACTGGTGAGTGTGATCGCGCTGAGCGACCTGCTCTACACCGTGCAGTCCATCTACAACCGGACCTTCCAGACGATCCCGCTCCTGCTCGTGGCGTGCGTCTGGTATCTGGTGATCACGTCGATCCTCTACGTCGGGCAGTCGTTCATCGAACGGCACTACGCCCGAGGGAGCAACCGCAACGCACCCACCCGGTACCGCGACGTCCTCAAGATCCGTCGTAAGCCGGCTGTGGCGAGGGTGGAGGTGCCGTCATGACCGCTGCCGACCAGCCGCTGATGTCGGCTCGTGCAGTCCGCAAGCACTTCGGGCCGCTGGAAGTGCTCAAGGGGGTCGACCTGGACGTGCACCCCGGCGAGGTGGTGGTGATCCTGGGCCCCTCCGGCTCCGGAAAGTCCACCTTCCTCCGCTGCGTCAACCACCTCGAGCGCATCGACGGCGGCTCCGTCACCGTCGACGGGGAACTCGTCGGGTACGAGCAGCGCGGCGGCCGCATCCACCGTCTGCCGGAACGTCGCATCGCCCGGACCCGGCGCCAGATTGGCATGGTGTTCCAGCACTTCAACCTCTTCCCGCACCTCACGGTGCTGGGCAACATCATCGAGGCGCCCGTCGGGGTGCTCCGGGAGCCCAGGGCGAAGGTGGCCGAACGGGCACGGGTCCTGCTCGACAAGGTCGGCCTGGCCGACAAGGCGGACTCGTTCCCCCGGCAGCTCTCCGGCGGCCAGCAGCAGCGCGTGGCCATCGCCCGGGCCCTCGCCATGCGCCCCAAGCTGATGCTCTTCGACGAGCCGACCAGCGCGCTGGACCCGGAACTGGTCGGTGAGGTGCTCGCCACCATGCGGGACCTTGCCGCGGACGGGCTGACCATGATCGTGGTGACCCACGAGATCTCGTTCGCCCGCGAGGTCGCCGACCGGGTCGTCTTCATGGACGGCGGCACGATCGTCGAGAGTGGCACCCCCGCCGAGGTGCTCGATCGGCCGACCAACCCGCGTACCCGGGCCTTCCTCTCCCGGTTCCTGCCGGCCGGACAGCCGGCCGCCTGACCGGAAGCTCAGGGTTTGGCCCCGCCGGCCGCACGATCGCGGCCGGCGGGGCCAGGTCTTGTGCCGCCACTCGTTGCCTGCTGCATCAGCTCGCCGTCTCTCGCAGTTGCCGTCGACGTTCCGCCGTCGACGGAGCGCGGGTCAGCCCGCGACGACCCGGTTGGTGAAGGCGGCCAGGTTGGCCACCGCCCGGTCGATCCGCTCCTGCAGGGTCAGCGTCTCCTCCCGGCGGACCAGCCGCATCTTCGGCTGCCGCTTGCCCCGCAGGTAGAGCGAGCAGGCCAGATCGGCGCAGAGGTACTCGCCGACGGTGTTGCCGTTGCGCCCGGCCGCCCCGGCCAGGGGCGCGACGAACAACGCCACCCCCGACGCGGTGTGGTCGGTGAGGCAAATCCGGCACATGCTCGACCGCATCGTGCTTGGCTTGTACGCCTCGGGCCGCCGCAGCAGCACGCCCGTCGGTCCGTCCTCGCCGGGCAGGACCAGCAGCGCCCGCAGCGGGGCGCCCGGGTCGGTCCAGCCGAGGAAGTCGAGGTCGGCCCAGGGGATGGTGCCCTCGGCGAAGGCGGCGGGCAGTCGGATCCGGCTCGCCTCGCCCTTGCTGCAGTTGACGAAGGACTTGCGGATGTCCTTCTCATCGAGTGGTTGCATTCCGGGGAAGCTAACTGGGCCCCACGTTCGCGGTCAGCCGATTTTCCGCGCCGGGAGCGAGGGCGTGTTGTGTGCCTCACGTCAGGGCGGCGCGGGCGGAGCCCACGCCTGCCCGTCCGACGCCTCCACGGTCCGCCACGTCGGCTCCTCCTCGGTGGGTGAGGTGTCCGGAGCCCGGGCATCTTCGTCCGTCATGGCGTCGTCCGGCTCGGCCGAGAGGTCCCGGCGGCCGGCCCGCTCCGGGCGGCTCCTGGCCTCCGGCTCCCGGTCCTCGAAATGGTGCTGCACGTCGGGCTTCCCTTCCCCGTAGACGTGGACCGCATGAACCCGTCAACCCCTGCCCGCACCCGGGCCCAATCGTCACGGCATACCCGGCCGCGCCGCATGGACACGACAGGGCGTGTACGAGATGCCGACTCACGGCAGCCCGCAGATCCCGTGCCGTCCTGGGAATTTCCGACAAGCAGCGGCAAAAGGGGCATCTTGCCGACAGAGTCAGCCCACTCGAAAGGTCGAAGACGCACCGGCCCGGCGCGTCTCCACCGGCCCGCAGCGGGTCAGAACAGCGTCAACGGCCCAACCGGCGTCGGCTCGGGCAGCGGCTCGACCTCGGGCAGGCGTGCCCGGACCTGGTCGTGGAACCTGCGCGCGAGGTCGGGCGCGTCGGCGTTGTCCGGGGTGTGCACGAACACCGTCGGGGACCGGCCCTCGCGCAGCCAACCGGTCACCACGTCGAGCCACGGTTGCCAGCCCTCGACCGTCCGCGCCGGGTCGTCCCGGCCGAGGTAGCGGACGATCGGCCGGTCGGTCAGCGCGCGGGTACGCAGCGGCGTACGCGGCTTGCGGGTCCACGCCTCCCGTTCCGCGTCACTGGTCGGCCGGGTGCGGAAGAAGGCGGTGGTGTCGAAGGGAACCCACTCCGCGCCGACCCGGTCCAGCGTCTCCTCGAGTGTGCCCACGGCCCGGGGATCGTCGAAGAAGGCCGGGTGGCGGACCTCCACGGCGTACCGGTGGGCGGTGGGCAGCCCGCGCAGGAAGCGGGCGAGGGAGGGTACGTCGGCAGGGCCGAACGAGCCCGGCAACTGGATCCAGAGGGCGTGGGCCCGTGGGCCGAGGGGCTCGATCGCGGTCACGAAGTCGCGCAGCTCGTCCTCGGCGCCCATGAGCCGGCGTTCGTGCGTGACCGCCTTCGGCAGCTTGAGCACGAACCGGAAGTCGGGGTCGGTCTGCCGCGCCCACGTTGCCACCGTCTCCGGTGCCGGGGTGGCGTAGAAGGTGGTGTTGCCCTCGACCGCGGTGCACCAGCCGGCGTAGGCGCGCAGCCGCTCGCCGGCTGGCAGCGGGTGCGCCAGGAAGCGCCCCGGCCAGGCCTTGTGCGTCCACATCGCACACCCCACGTGCAGGCGCATCCGGTCCTCCTCACGGCTCGACGGCTGGGTCGCCACGTTCCGCCGCCGCCCGTGACGAGCCCGGTCTGTCACGGGACGACGGCGGTACCGGGACGGCCGGCGTGCGGACCGGTCACCATTTGTCCCACGGGATGGTCCAGTCGCCCACCCCGTCGGTGAGCGCCATCGCTCGCGGGGTGTTGCGTACGTCGACCACGTCGCCGAGCCGGAACGTGTCGTAGAACCACCGGGCGTGGGCCGGTCCGACGTTGATGCAGCCGTGCGAGGTGTTCTGGTTGCCCTGGGCGCCGATGTTCCAATCCGCCATGTGGACGAACTCGCCGGAGTACGAGATCCGCAGGCAGAGCTGGATGACCTCGTCGTAGTAGTTGGGGTCCTTGGGGTCGGTGACCCCGTAGCTGGCCGAGGTCATCCGGTGCGAGGGCTCGCGGGTCATCACCACGTGCGGGCCGGACCGCGTCCAGTAGCTGACGGTCTCCCCGTTCGCGCCCGTGGTGGTGCCGCCCTTGCCCATGCTGATCGGGATGTCCCGCACCACCTTGCCGTCGATGTACACCTTCATCCGGTGGGTACGGGCATCGGCGATGGCGATGCGGGACGGGCCGATGGTGAAGTCCGTGCTGGCGTTGGAGCCGCCGTAGACACCCTGGCCGAGGTTCTGGCCGAAGAGGTTGACCTTCACCGAGATCTTCGTGCCGGGAGTCCAGTACTTCGCGGGCCGCCAGTGCGCGTTGCGGCTGTCGATCCAGCGCCACCGTCCCTCCACGGCCGGCGTGGTCTGCACCAGCATCGCCTTCTCGGCCTCGGCGCGGTTCTTGACCGGCTTGCTGAAGTTGACCATCACCGGCTGACCGACCCCGTACGTGCCGCCGGCCCGGAGCGCGGTCAACGCGTTGGCCTGGAACGTGACGCCGGCGACCCCGGACGGCTTGACGGTGCTGAAGGTGCTCCGGTGCTCGGTCACGGTGCCGGCGGAGTCGGCCGCCGTCACGGTGACCGTGTACGTCTTGCCGTAGGCCAGCTTGCCGGTCGACCGCCAGATCTGGTCGTCGCCGAGCTTGCCGGCGACGGACTTGCCGCCCGTGGCCACCGAGACGCCCTTGATCGTGCCGCCCTCGGCCGCCACGACGACGTGTTCCAGCGGTGACACCTTGGTGGCGTCGGCGGCCGGGGTCACGGTCACCCGCACCTCCGGCGCCGGGGCGTTCGCCGCGGCCGGACCGGGCTGCGACCACGCCGCGCTGGACGGCGACTTCTGGCTGCAACCTGCCGTCACCAGGCCGGCCGTGACGCCCAGACCGGTGGCGATCAACTTTCGACGACTGATCATCGCGTTCCTCTCCGCCGGGAGAGTACTTGCCGGCGGCCCGCCGCGCGAGGGTCGGGCGGGTGTTCCGCCTCGGCGTTTCGCCGGCCTCACGGCGGGCCCGCCTGAGCCTGCGGAACGGTGCGGCTACCCGGTCACGTCGACGCGTCAGCCGGCACCGGTCAGCCGCAGCGCGGTGGGCGCGGCGGCCACCGGCGCGGGCAGGCGCAGCGGGCCGGCGCCGGGGACGATGGCGCCGAGCACCCGGGCGCCGGTCGCGCCGGTGCACGACGGCACCGTGGCGGGCAGGCCGTGCGCGGTGTGCCAGCCGATCAGCGCGAAGGCGATCGCCTCCTTGGTGTCGGCCGGCGCGCCGAACTCGTCCGCGGTGGTGACCCGCACCCCGGGCAGCCGCTCCCGCAGCATGCCCATCAGCGCCGGGTTGGCGCAGCCGCCGCCGGAGGCGACGAGGGTGTCGACCCGGTGGCGGCGTACCTGATCGGCGACGGTCTGCGCGGTGAGCGCGGTGAGGGTGGCGGCGACGTCCGCGTCCGGCAGGCCGGGGTGGCCCGCCAGCGCCGACTCCAGGTATGCGGCGTGGAACAGCTCCTTGCCGGTGGTCTTCGGCGGGTCGAGCAGGTAGTACGGCTCGGCGAGCAGCTCCGCCAACAGGCCGTCGTGCACCCGGCCGGCGGCGGCGAGGCGGCCGTCCTCGTCGTAGCGCAGCCGGCCCCCGCTGGCGTGCACGACGGCGGCGTCGATCAGCGCGTTCGCCGGCCCGGTGTCGTAGGCCACCGGGCCGCCGCCACTCGGCCGCAGCACGGTCAGGTTGGCGATGCCGCCCAGGTTGAGCGCGGCCGGCCGGCCCGGCAGCCCGGACAGCAGCAGGACGTCCATGAGGGAAACCAGCGGTGCGCCCTGGCCGCCGGCGACGACGTCCCGCACCCGTACGTCGGCGACCACCGGCACGCCGGTGCGCTCGGCGATCCAAGCCGGCTGCCCGATCTGCAGGGTGCCCCGCACCTCGCGTCCCTGCACCCAGTGGAAGACGGTCTGCCCGTGCGAGCAGATCAGGTCGATCCCGCCGGCCCGCCCGGCCGCGCCGGCCGCCACCTCGGCGAACGCCTGACCGATCAGCGTGTCCAGCTCGCACGCCTCGGCGAAGGTCAGCGCCGCCGGGGGCAGCGCGTGCATCAGCCGGACCCGCAGCTCCTCCGGGTAGGGCGCACTGTCGGCGTATGCGACGGTGCCGTGCAGCACCCCGTCGCGCAGGGTGAAGTCGACAGCGGCGACGTCGATGCCGTCGTGGGAGGTGCCGGAGATCATGCCCAGCACCCTCACGGGCTCGCCTCCAGGGCCTTGCGCAGCCGGCCGCCGCTGGCCGCCAGCCGCTGGCGGGGATCCGCCCCGTCGACCGGTGCGTCGAGCATCAGGATCGCGGTCTTGACATCCAGCCCGGCGCGGTCGAGCGCCGCCTCCGCCTCGGCGCGGGGCGCCCCGGTGACCCGCCGGATGATGCGCACCGCACGGTCGCGCAGCTTGGCGTTGGTCACCCGCAGGTCGACCATCAGGTTGTCGTACGTCTTCCCCAGCCTGATCATCGAGATCGTCGAGATCATGTTGAGGACGAGCTTCTGCGCGGTGCCGGCCTTCAGCCGGGTCGAGCCGGCCAGCACCTCGGGGCCGACGGGCACCTCGATCGCCTGGTCGGCGGCGGCGCTCAGCGGGGTGTCGGCGTTGCACGACAGGCCGACGGTCAGCGCGCCCCGCTGCCGGGCGGCCTGCACCGCCGCCAGGACGTACGGGGTGCGGCCGCTCGCCGAGATCCCGACGACCGCGTCGGCGGCCGTGATCGCGCAGTCGGCGATCGCCTGCGCGCCGGCCGCCTCGTCGTCCTCGACCCCCTCCTGCGCCGCGAACAGCGCCGCGGGGCCACCGGCGATGACGGCGCGCACCAGCTCCGGCGGGGTGCTGAACGTCGGTGGGCACTCCGACGCGTCGAGCACCCCCAGCCGGCCGGCGGTGCCCGCCCCGACGTAGAGCAGCCGCCCGCCGGCCGCCAGCCGGTCGGCGATCCCTTCGATGGCCGGCACGATCTGCGGCAGCGCGGCCCGCACGGCGCCGGGCACGGTGGCGTCCGCGTCGTTCATGACCGCCGCCAACTCCGCGACCGAGGCGGTGTCGAGGCCGGCGTACCGATCGTCGACCTGTTCGGTCAGCAGGTCACCCAGGCGATCCGTCATGCGTTGCGTCCACTTCTCGGGTCGAGGGCGTTGCGGAGCCCGTCGCCGAGCAGGTTGAGCCCGGCCCGGGCGCTGGCCGTACGCCCGGCGACCGAGTATCACGGGGGCCGCGGAGTGCTGTCAACAGTTTCCAACGCGTGGCGATGAGATGAAGAAAGTTGCCAGGCGTGGGAACGCCGCGCCACGGACCTCTCAGCGGGTACGCGCGAGTGCCTCGACCTCGGCGAGGGTGGCGACCTGATCGCACTCCTCCGGCGTCAACTTGTTGATCAACGCTTTGGCCGCCTGGGCCTGGGCCGTGGTGGGCAGCTCACCGGCGACGAGGCCGGGCAGGAGCAGCTCGTAGCCGACCCGGGCCCGCGGCGTGTATCGCGCGCGGTTGCGGGCGACGGCGAAGGACACGCGGATGGCGTGCTCGTTGCCGGGCGGCACGTTCGGCCGGTCCGTCTCCCGCGCGGCGAAGCGCATGCCGTGGTAGAGGGCGCACCGGTGACAGGTGGCCGGGCCGCGGGTGAGCGTGGCTGCGCAGAGCGGGCAGGTCAGCCGGTCGAGGGCGGCGTCGACCACCCGCCAGTCGTGCTCGTCGGGGCTGTCCGCCACGAGCCAGCCCAGCGCCGTCTCCTCCGACGAACCCGGGGCGACGTCCAGCTCAGCCAGCAGGCGCGCCCAGGCCAGCTCGAGTTCCGCCTCCAGCACACCGATGGTCCGGGCCAGGGCCGGGCTGCGCCACGTCCACCGATGGTCGTCCATGCCGCCCAGCATGCGCCCGCGCCGGACGCCGCGACACCGGGTTTCGCCCGGCCCGCCGCTCAGGAGAAGTGCGTCCTGGGTCGGGCCAGTCGCTCCCCGTCGACGACCAGGTCGACCTTCTCGTTATAGAAGGCGACCAGACCGGCGATCGGCAGCAGCGCCGCGGTGGGAAAGCTGTACGACCAGGCCAGGTCCGAGTGCACCGTGCCGTCGACCCGGACCGACCAGTAGTCGCTGGTCCGGCCCTTGTAGGGGCAGGCGGTCGTGGTCTCCGACGGGACCAGGTGGCGGAAGTGCACGTCGGTGTGGTTCAGGTAGTAGCGGGTCGGCAGGCCGGTCTCGAAGACCAGCACCGGGCACGTCGACTCGGCCAGCACCGTACCGTCCAGCTCCACCCGTACGTGGCGCGCGGACCGCAGTGCGTCCACCCGCGCGTACGGGTTTCGGGGATGCACGAACACCTCCTCGTCCTCCTCGAACCAGCCGTCGAGGGCAGCCCAGTCGAACCGGATCGTGTCCGCCAGCCCGGGCAGCGCGTCGTCCCCGTACCAGCGCGCGCACGCGGCACGGGTGGTCTCGCCGACCCGCAACCCGTGCAGCCGCGCGGTGCCGCGCCGCGACGGATCCGTACGCTGCTCGTCGACGAGCAGGTCACGGTTCACGTCCGCGCTCGGAATGTAGAACTGCGGGTAGAACGGCCACTCCCACACGTACCGGGCCCGGGTGGTGTCCAGCACCGGCTCGGCGGCGAGGAACGCGCGGACCCGGCGCGGCACGGGCTCGATGTGGTCCACCGGGGTGATGGCCTTCGGGTAGTCCGCCACAGGTCCTCCACTGCTCGCTCGCGTCGGGCACCGGTTCAACGATCGACGTGCTGCGCGCGGCGTGTGACCTGAGGCACCTTCCAGCCGACCGGGAATGAGATCAGCGGTCCGGTGATTTGGTGGCAGGTGTGACCGCCGCACAAGTTCTCCGCCCAGGTCCGGACGGACGTGGTCCCGTGACCGCGACCATCGACACCATCCAGACACCCACCCCGCCCCAGCTTTCCGGTGACCTGATGAGCACCCGGCAACGGCTGCGCCTCGTCCTCGTCCTCGGCTCGCTCATCGCCATCGGGCCACTGACCATCGACATGTACCTGCCCGCGCTGCCGGCCATCACCACCGACCTGCAGACCACCTCGGCGGCCGTCCAGCTCACCCTGACCGGCACCCTCGCCGGCCTCGCCCTCGGCCAGCTGCTCATCGGCCCGCTCTCCGACGCGGTCGGCCGGCGCAAGCCGCTGCTCGCCGGCATCGGGCTGCACATCGTGGCGTCCGTGCTCTGCGCGATCGCGCCGAACATCGGGATCGTCGGCACCCTGCGCGTGCTGCAGGGGCTCGGCGTCGCCGCCAGCTCCGTGGTGGCGATGGCCGTCGTCCGCGACCTGTTCAGCGGTGCCGCCTTCGCCCGGCTCTTCTCCCGCCTGATGCTGGTCATGGGCGTGGCGCCGATCCTGGCCCCCACCCTCGGCAGCGGGCTGCTGCGCTGGTCGGACTGGCGGGGCGTGTTCGTCGCCCTCGCCGTCTTCGGCGTCCTCCTGGTCACCGTCGCGGCGTTCGGGCTCGCCGAAACCTTGCCGCCCGAGCGCCGCCGCCGCGGCGGCGTGGCCGCCACCGTGCGGGACTACGGCGCGCTGCTGCGCGACCGGACGTTCGTCGGCCTCGTGCTGGTCGCCGGGCTCGCCATGGCGGCGCTCTTCGCCTACGTGGCCGGGTCGTCGTTCGTCTTCCAGCAGCAGTACGGGCTCGACGAGCAGCAGTTCGGCATCGCCTTCGGCGCCGGCGCCGTCGGCCTGATCACCGCCACCCAGCTCAACGTGCGGCTGCTGCGCCGATACTCGCCGCAGCGGATCCTCGTTACCGCGCTCGCCGTGGGGACGGCGGCCGGACTGGTGCTGCTCGCCGTCGCCGCCACCGGCTTCGGCGGTCTCGCCGCCATCCTCGCCTCGCTGTGGGTGGTGCTCGCCGCGGCCGGGCTCGCCATGCCGAACGCGCCCGCCCTGGCGCTGTCCCGCCACGGCGAGGCCGCCGGCACCGCGGCGGCCCTGCTCGGCGCGGTGCAGTTCGGCGTCGGTGCGCTGGCCGCGCCGCTGGTCGGCGTGCTCGGCAGCGGCAGTGTGGCGATGGCCGCGGTGGTCGCCGGCGGCATGGTCGCGGCGATGGCCGTCCTGCTCGTGGTGGTCCGGCCCGCCCGGCTGGCCGAGGTCGAACCCGCCGCGGTCGCCGTGGCCGCGCACTGATCGGACGCCGCCTGTTCACCACCTGACCGGCGCCCGCCGGATAGGGTCGGGCGTCATGCGAACCAAGCAGGAGCTGGGGGCGGCCATCCGGCGGGAGCGGCGCGCGGCGCTCGTCGTCAACGCCCACTCCCGCCGGGGCCGCCAGCTCTACGAGGGTGCCCGGTCGCGGCTGCTGGCGGCCGGGTTCACCCTGCTCGGCGCGGACCCGGTCGACCGGCCCGGCGAACTCGAACAGCGCCTCGCCGCGGCCGCCGACCTCGGACCGGACCTGCTGGTCGCCGGCGGCGGCGACGGCACCATCGGCACCGCCGCCCGGCTGCTCGCCCACCGTGACATCGCGCTCGGCCTGCTGCCGCTGGGCACCACCAACAACTTCGCCCGCACCGTCGGCATCCCGCTCGACCTCGACGCCGCCGTCGGGATCCTCACCGGCGGCAAGGTGATCGACGTCGACCTCGGCCTCGTCGGGAACATGCGGTTCACCAACCACATCGGCGTCGGCCTGTCCGCCGACGTGATGCTCCGGACGCCGCCTCGGCTCAAGCGGGCCGCCGGCCGGCTCGCGTACCCGCTCACCGCCCTGGCGCTGCTCACCCGGCACCGGCCGCTGCGCGTGACCGTGCGCGCCGAGGCGCGCACGCACGAGTTCGTCACCCACCAGTTGTACGTGGCCAACGGCGGCCACCAGGCCGGCCGGCCGATCACCGCCGACGCCAACGCCGACGACCGGCTGCTGGTGGCGTACCCCGTCGGCGGGCCGGCCCGCCGCGGCCTGCTGCGCGACACCGCCCGCAACGCCGCCACCGGGCACCGCCGCACGCTCGGCGACCACCCGTTCCTCGCCGTCCGCCAACTGTGGTTGGAGACCGACCGGCCCGCGCCGGTCGAGGTCGACGGCGAACTTTACGGCGAGACACCGATCCGGATCGGCCTGGACGCGAACGCGCTGCGCATCATGGCCGCCGCGGACAGCCCGGACCGCTGAGTGCCGCCGCCGGCCGGTCGGTCACCGGCCTGCCTGCCGTCCGCGCGCTGCGCCCGGCGGCGCGGTTTCCGGACGCTCAGTCCCGGCGGTCCTCGTCGGGTACGGGAATCTCCTGGTTCTGCTCCACGGCGTCTGCCGGGTTGACGCCGCCGTGCACGGCGCCGGCCAGGTCGGTCCGGTCACTCGGCGGCCGCAGGACGCCCTGCTCCGCCAGGTCCGCCTCGGACGCCTCCGGCACGGCCTCGGAGACCGTGTCCGGCGGGCCGACCACGGTCTCGTCCTGCCGCTGCTCCTGCGCGTCGGCATCCGGCGGTCGGCGCAGCGGGTCAGCCTGCTCGTCCCAGTTGGCGGTCATCGTGGCCTCCGACCCGAGCGCCCCGGTCAACGCGTGCGCTGCACGAAGGGCGCGGTCTGGTCGGCGATCTCGCCGAACTCCGCCGGAAGCTGGGACACCACGTCGTCGTACGCCTCGGGCGGGAGCGCCTGACGGAGGGCGTCGAACACGGCGGTCGCCCCGTCCTTCGCCCGCTCCGGGTCGACCTCGGCGCGCCCGCTGACCCGCTGCAGGAAGACGTCGAGCCCGAAACGCTCGGCCGTCTCACTCGGGCCGAACGCGTACGGTCGCAGGCCCTCGGGCAGTTGGCCCGCCAGATCACGCGCCTCGCCGCCGTCGATCCGCTCCGCCAGCGTCGTCAGCGTGGCCCGGACGAGGGCGGTCGCCTGCCGCGACGACGTCCCGGTGCGCTTCGCCACCAGGCCGATGAACTGGTTGTCGTCCATCATCAGGGCCCTTCTCTCGGACGGATGCCCGCGTCTTCCCCGCCGTCGCCGGCTCAAACGGCAGCAGCCGGTGCAGCACGACCAGCGGCACCACGCCGACGGGATACCAGAGCAGATCGACCGGATCGAACTGGACGCCCAGCACCAGCCGGGCCAGCAGGCTGCGCGCGGACAGCGCGGCCGGTACGCCGGTGAGCTGGAAGCACTCCATCGCCCAGCAGAAGCCGGCCGCGACGACCCCGGCCGGCAGCGGGCGCAGGCGCGGCCACAGGAAGAGCGCCCCGGCGTACACCAGGGAGGCGTAGAGGGCGGTGCCCGAGTATTGCTCGAGGCGGCCGTCGGCGACGGCGCGGATGGTCAGCGCCACCGCCAGGAACAGCGCCGCCGACAGCAGCATGAGCAGCCGGAAGACGGCCGGCCGGAGCGACATTCCGGCGATGCTATCGGCGCAGGTCGGTTCATGCCGTCCCGGGCCGGCGGCCCGCGCAAGGATCGGCGGGCCGCCGGCCCGGGTGGCGGGTCAGCGGTAGATGTGCACGGGGACGCCGACCCCGATGACCGACCAGAGCCGGTTCATGGCGGGGATGGGCACCCGGACGCAGCCGTGGCTCGCCGGATAGGTCGGCACGGAGGTGGCGCCGTGCACCGCGTAGCCGCGGTAGAAGTAGTTCGGCCGCCACAGCAGGCCCAGGTCGCTCTGGCGCCAGCCGTCGATACGCCGCTGGATCGTGTAGTTGCCGGTGGGGGTGGGGGTGCTGGCCTTGCCGCTGGAGGCGTCCAGGATCCGTACCACTGACCCGCCGCGCGCCAGGTACAGCACCTGCGTGGTCAGGTTGGCCTCGAGCGAATAGCCGGAGTGCGTGTACCTCGGCTTGGGGACGACCGGGCGGTCGAGTGCCGCCCAGGTGCGCGGGCCGACGATGCCGTCCCGGGTCAGCCCGTTCACCTTCTGGAAGGCGACGACGGCGTGGTGCGTCGACGGTCCGAAGATGCCGTCGACCCCGCCGACGTCGTAGTGCAGCGCGGTGAGCCGGCGTTGCAGGGTGCTGACCGCGGTGCCCCGGGAGCCCTGTCGCAGCACCGGCTTGCTCGTGGCGGCGAGCGTGACGGTGGCGACGGTGGAGGTGGTGGGAGCGGCGGCCGACGCCGAGGTGGCCGGAACGGCCAGGCCGGCGACGAGGAGGGCCATCCCGAGCGCGGCGCGCGAGGCGGGGTGGCGAAGGCGGGTGGTGTGTGGTGAGACGGGAAGCATCGTCCCTCCCTTCCGAATTCCTGAGCATGACGGTAGCCCGCGGAAGCGAGGACGGCTGCCCCGTTTCGTACCAGTTCCGCACGTTCGAGATCAGAACACCGCGCGTCAGGCCACCCGCGGCACGGGCTGGATCGGCAGGGCCGCCCGGTGCGCGGAGACGTCGCCGGTACGCTCCACCGACGGCGCCGGGGCGAGCTCACCGGCCCCGGTCGTGGCCGGGCCCGACCCGGTCACGTCACCGCCGGCCGGGTCATCGGGAGCGGCGACACGCTGCATGTCGGTGAGCAGCGTCAGGAGTCGCCCGAGGTCGTCAGCGGGCATCCGGAACGAGCCACGGCAGAGCGTGCCGCTCCACAGGGACAACACCACCGCGCCGCGGTCCGGGTGGTAGCTGACCCGCAGGGTCCGGTCCTCGCCGCGCAGGTCGGTGAACAGGTCACCGAAGCTGGGCATCGGTCGCACCTTTCCCATCGATCCAGGATGCCGCAGACACCCGGGCACGGAAAGACCTACGACGCCGCGGGTGCACCGAGCTCCGGCCAGGGCTGAGGTGGGGCAGTCGCACGGTCCTCCCGCGCTGACCCGTCACCGCGCGCGCCGCGCCCTCGACGGGCGGACCCGCGACGCGGCGAGTAGCGTGCACCCGAACGATCAACGCGAGGAGGCTCCCAGCGTGCACACGACGACCGTGGACGTGCCGACCGGCGACGGGATGGCCGACGCGTACCTCGTCCGGCCCGACGGCGACGGCCCCTTCCCGACAGTCCTGGTGTTCATGGACGCGTTCGGGCTGCGCCCGCAGATGGCGGAGATGGCCGAGACGATCGCCGCCCGCGGCCACGTCGTGCTGGTGCCGAATCTCTTCCACCGCTTCGGCCGCGCGCCGCTGGTCGACCTGTCCGGGCTCCGCGACCCGTCCCAGCGCGGTGCGCTGTTCGAGCAGCTCGGCCCGATGATCCGCTCCCTGACCGCGGCGGTGGTCGCCCGGGACACCGCCGCCTACCTGGACTTCCTGGCCGCGCAGCCCGACGTCGCGTCCGGCCCGGTCGCCATCACCGGCTACTGCATGGGCGGCATGAACGCGCTGCGCGCCATCGAGGCGCACCCGGACCGGATCGCCGCCGCGGCCGCCTTCCACGCCGGGCGGCTGGCCACCGACGCCCCGGACAGCCCCCACCTGGCCGTCGGCGCCGTCACCGGAGAGCTGTACTTCGGCCACGCCGACCACGACCCGTCGATGCCGGCCGAGCAGATCGCCGTCCTGGAGAAGGCCCTGGACAGCGCGGGCGTCACCTACCGCTCCGAGGTCTACCCCGGCGCCCGCCACGGCTACACCCAGGCCGACACCTCGGAGTACGACGAGCAGGCCACCGAACGGCACTGGGCAGCCCTGTTCGACCTGCTCGACCGCACGTTCCGCCGCTGACCCGGGCGCCGAGCGGGCGGCCGCCACAACCACCACCAACGGGACGATTCACCCGCGCCGCGCCGGGTAACCGCCGCCATGGCCGACGAGCGCCGCACCGCCGACAGCGTCCGCTCACCACTGGACCGGGTGACCGAGCGGGGCGAACGAGCGGTGGGCCGGGCCCGCACCCAGGGCGGACAGGCCGGCCGGCTGCGGCTGCGCCAGCTGGAGATCACCACCGTGATCTCCGTGCAGGCCGGGCTCGCCGCCGCACTTGCCGCCCTGCTCGCCCAGTACCTCCTCGGCTCCGGCGCGCACGTCTTCGCCCCGGCCGCCGCGGTCGGCACCATCGCCACCGCCATCGGACAGCGGGCCCGCCGGACAGCCGAGCTGCTGATCGGGGTGGGACTCGGCATCGTCGTCGGAGACCTGCTGCGTTTCCTGCTCGGCTCCGGGACCTGGCAGCTCGGGCTGGTCGTGGCCCTGGCGATCGCGACGGCGCTGCTGGTGGCCGGCCGGGGCGGCGCCCTGGTCGGCCAGGCGGGCGGTACCGCCGTCCTGATCTCCGCCCTGGCCCCGGTCCGGTCCGGCCTCGAGCTGCCCCGGATCTTCGACGCGCTCGTCGGCGGCGCGGTCGGCCTCGCGGTGGTCGCTCTGCTGCTGCCGGTCAACCCGATCCGGGTGCTGGACCGGGCGGCCAAGCCGATCTTCACCCTCCTCACCGCGCAGCTCGACGCGGTGGCGCACGCCCTGACCACCCGGGACGCCGACGCGGCCGTCCGCGCCTTGGAGGGACTGCGCGGGCTGGACGCCGACGTCGGGCGGCTCAACGAGGCGCTCACCGGCGCCGGGGAGGTGGTCACGCTCGCGCCGGCCCGTTGGCACCGCCGCGCGCTGTACCACCGCTACGCCAACGGCACCGCACACCTAGAACGGCTGATCCTCTACGCCCGGTCGGTGGCCCGCCGATCCGCCACCGCCCTGCAGTACGGCGAGCCCATCCCCGCTGAACTCCCCGACGCCGTCACCCGGCTCGCCGACGCCGCACGGGCGCTGCGTCACGCGGGCCGCTCCGGCGGGGAGCTGGACCGCACCCACCAGCTGACCCAGGAGAGCGCCCAACTGGCCGGCCGGGCGTGGGCCCAGGGCGTCCGCTCGTACGGTGACGGGGTGATCACCGACCTGCGCACCGCGGCCAGCGAGCTGCTGCGGGCCACCGGTTGCGACCCGGACGACGCCAACCGGATCGTGCGGAGCGCGGCCGGCGCGGGTGAGGCGGAGCTGCGTCCGCCGATCCGGGCGCGGATGCTCCGGCCACAGCGGGACACCCCGCGTGCCCGACGCCGCCTCCGGCTGCAGCGGCGTACCCGCGGACGGCGGGGCGGGGCCCAGCGCGTCACCGCTCCGGCCCGAGGCGGAGCGCGAGCCGGTGCGGCGGCAGGCCACGGACCGGAAACTGGCCCCTCCCACGACCGCCGCGGCTGACTACCGTCGGGTCATGGCCATGGACCCGGATGAATTGCGCGGCCGCTTCGCGAGTCTGACCACCGCCCACGTCGCCGACGCCTGCCTGCGGGCCGGCGTGCCGGTCCGCTGCGCCCCGCCGGGCGTGGGACCGGTGGTGGCCGGTGGGCGGGCGGCCGGGCGGGTGCTGCCGGCCCGGCACGTCGGCAGCGTCGACATCTTCCTCGAGGCGATCGACCGGGCCGCGCCCGGCGACGTGCTGGTGGTGGACAACGGCGGGCGCACCGACGAGGCGTGCGTCGGCGACCTGGTGGTGCTGGAGGCACAGACCGCCGGGCTGGCCGGCCTGGTGGTCTGGGGCCTGCACCGCGACACCGGGGACATCCGGGCCGTCGGGCTGCCGGTGTTCAGCCTCGGCGCCACCCCCACCGGGCCGCAGCGGCTCGACCCCCGGCCGCCGGAGGCGTTGACCTCGGCGCGGGTGGGGGAGTGGAGCGTCGGCCCCGACGACGTCGCGCTGGCCGACGACGATGGGGCGCTCTTCATCCCGGCCACCCGGGCCCGGGAACTGTTCGACCTCGCGGAGTCCATCAGGGACACCGAGCGGCGGCAGGCCGACCGGATCCGCGCCGGTGAACCGCTGCGGGCGCAGGTGGGCTTCGGCGGCTACCTGGCCGCCCGGGCGGAAAACCCGACGCTGACCTTCCGGGACCATCTGCGCGCGGTCGGTGGCGCCATCGAGGAGTGAGCTCAGCGGGGGTCGTGCCACGGTGCGGGGGTGAGGCGCCGTAGCCGGCGGTTCCACCACGCGGGGCGGGTGTGCGCCTGCCGCCGCAACCGCCGGTGCTCCCAGTGCTGGTACGCGACGAGCGCCGGCACGAGTCCGAGCATCGCCAGCGGCACGCGCCGGCGGGCGGTGGGGTTCTCCCCGGCGACGGCGAGCAGGCCCGCGACGGCCGAGGTGTAGAGGATCGGGTTGTAGAAGCGCATCAACTCGGGTCCCAGCCCCTCGCAGTCCACCAGCCACGGCACGCCTGCCCTGCTGCGCCGGATCGGCCAACCGAGCAGATGGGCCGAGACGGCGGCGAGCCCGAAGCCGTTCGCCGCCGCCAACAACGTGTCCACGGACTCGTCGCGAACGGTGGCGGTCAGGACCCCGCCGGTGACGAGGGTCCAGAAACCCGCGGCGGCGTACGGCCCGATCACCGAGGCGAGCGGCATGCCGACGCCGGCGCCCAGCTCGAAGGCCACGTGTGCCGCCAGGCTGACCACGGTCAGCCGGGTCAACGGGCGACGACCGACGCGGGCCGCCCGGACGGGACGGGCGCGCGGCGCCCGAATCTGTCCGACACCACGGACTGTGTGCCGGAAAGGGTTCATTCGGCTCCGCCCTTCACGAGGCCCCCTCTGGCCGTTGCCGGAATGGCGATCGCCCGCCCGAGTTCGGCCCGGTGTACCCCGTTTCCCGGCGGGCATTCGCCGACGCGGGATCAGGGGCGCGAGCGACCGTCGGTTGATCACCGGCTGGGCGGCGCGGAAGGTGGACAGCGAGCCGTCGCCGGCCCGGACGGCGCGGGAGCCGTCCGGGCCGGCGGCGTACCTCAGAAGCCGAGCGCCTCGCGGCCGCCGACGATCGGCAGGGTGAGGCGGCTGGAGCCGGGCTGGACGGTCAGTCGGGTGCCGCCGAGCGGCAGCAGGGTGTATTCCTGGTCGCTGGAGAAGACGACCACCCCGATGCGGTGCCCCGCCGCGAAGACGTAGTCCTTCGGCTGCAGGGTCCACTGGTAGTCGTACATGATCCCCTGCTGGACGGCGGTCGTGTGCGACCAGCCGGTCCGGTTCTGCGGATCCATCCAGCCCCGGGTCACCACGACCGGGCGCGCCGTCGAGCCGGGCGCGCCGTAGTCGACCAGGTAGACCGACAGGTTGGCGTCGGCGCGGTTGTCGATGGACATCCGCAACCGCATCTCGGGCCGCCCGGACAGGCGCACGTCGCGGGCCAGCACCGGGGAGCGGTAGACGAGCCGGTTGGCGCTGGCCGTGTCGGGACCGGCCACCAGGGTGCTCGGGCTGATCGTGCGGCCCTCGTCCACGAAGGACTGCTCGGCGCGCTGGTTCAGCGCACCCGTGGTGATCAGGCTGCCGGGCTCGGTAGCGCTGTCGGCGGCGAGGTGCAGCGCCACGTCCCGGGCAGCCGGGTCCGGCCAGTTGGCGTACGTGGTGTAGGACCGGTCCTCGCGCTGCAGCACCGCCGTGGGCTCGTCCATGATGCCGTTCGGCACCCCCCACAGCCAGTAGTCGAACCAGCGGTTCTCGGTCTGCTTGTAGGTCCACGCCTGGCCACCCGGCAGGGTCACCGTCGCGGAGCTGCCCGGCCCGCCGTGGCCGCCCTGGTGCAGCCAGATCTTGCGCGGCACACCGGCCGCGGCGAGGCGGTCCCACCAGCCGGCGAAGTTCTCCGTCTTCACGTTCCAGTCGTTGAGCCCGTGCACGACGAAGACGCTGGCGGTGACCTTCCTGGCGTCCGGCAGGTAGTCGCGTGCCCGCCAGAACTCGCTGTAGTCCCCGGTGACCCGGTCCTGTTCGGCCGTCAGCTGGGCGATCTCGTCGGCGCACCGGCCCTCGGCGCGCGCCCGGCCCGCGGTGTACTGGGCGAGGATGTCCAGGTCCTCACCCTGGAAGGTGCCCGGCGCCACCACCAGTCCGTTGGCCCGGTAGTAGTCGTACCAGTTGCTGATCGCGGAGACCGGGATGATGGTCTTGAGGTTCTCGACACCGGTCGTGGCCACCATGTTGGGCAGCGTCCCGTTGTACGACACGCCGGTCATGCCGACCGCGCCGGTGGTCCAGTCGGCGGTGACCGGCTCGCCGGCGGCGTTGTACGCCTTCGCCCGGCCACCCAGCCAGTCGATGATGGCCTTCGTGCCCAGCGTCTCGGCCATGTCTCCACTGGTCGGACAGCCGTCGGAGTCCGCGGTGCCGATGCTCTGCCCGAGCACCACCGCGTATCCGCGCGGGACGTAGTAGTCGTCGAGGGAGCCGGGCAGGTTGGCCTTGGCCCGCTGGATCCCGATCGCCTGCGCCTGGCTGCGCAGCTGCTGGGTGAGCCCGGTCTGCGGCAGCTCGTCGACCAGCACGCTCGGGTACGGCACGTCGTTCCAGGTGCCCTTGCGGTACGGGCTGTGCTCGAAGACGACGGGGACCTTGAAGCCCTCGGTGGCGGTCTCCCGGGGACGGGAGATGTCGGCGACAACTCGGTCGAGCCGGCCGTCGTGGTCGGTGTCGAGCGGCGTCTCCACCCACACCCGTTCCTCGATGGCGTCGGTGAACGAGAACACCGGTTGCGTCATTCCGTCGCGGACGACGATGCCGGGTGACGGCGTCGGCGCGGCGCCGGCCGGTGCCGCGGGCACGGCCAGGATCGATGTGGTGGCTAAGGCGGCGGCGAGAAGAATGCGGTGGCGCGGTTTGTGCACAGTTACCTCCCGTGGTGGGGGCTTTCACAGCGGGATCATGGTAGTTGCGCCAGTGGCCAGGGTCGATGGCCGCCGGGGGCGGACATGGCCCGAATGCTGCTGCCGTTCCGTCGCGGTAGGCCGTAGGTTGAGCGGGTGACGGGAGAGCTGGTGCCAAGGCCCGAGATGCGGGTGTCCGATGCCGAGCGGAACCAGGTCGTCGAGCAGCTGAACCAGGCGGTGGGCGAGGGACGGCTCACGCTCGCCGAGTTCGAGGACCGGATCGGGGGCGTACTCGCCGCTCGTACCCACGCTGACCTGGCGCCCTTCACCGCGGACCTGCCGGCGGCCGCCGCGCCGCAGGTGCTCGAGCTGCGGTCGCGCGCCTCGTCGCTCAGGCGGGCCGGCCGGTGGGTCGTGCCGAGGCAGGTGGTGGTCGAGGCCCGCTCGTCGAAGGTACGGCTGGACCTGACCGACGCGGTGATCACGTCGCCGACGGTGCAGGTGTCGCTCAACGTCCGCTCCAGCTCGGTCACGCTGGTGCTGCCGCCCGGGGCCTCCGCCTCAATCGACCAGGTGGAGATGTCCTCCAGCACAGCCGAGCAGCGGGTGCCGGACTCAGGCGGCCTGCACATACACGTGAGCGGCAAACTTCAGTCGTCGAGCTTGAAGGTGCGGCGCCAACGCCGCTTCCTGCGCTGGCGGTGGTGATCGGCGGACCCCGAGGGCTTCTCGGTCGCCCGGCCGGCGCGGCTTCCTGCCCCGTCGCGGTGACCGGAACCGGCCACGCTTGGGCGTTCCCTGTGGACGGACGGAGGGGTACCTTCTCGACCTATAACCAGTCGCTTGAAACGATTCAAGCGCTTCTGGTGAGAGCCCGGCGTCGGCAAAGGGAGCCCTGCATGAGGACGGCACGCTTACAGCCCGAGCCGATGTCCAAGCTGCTCCGACTGGCCCGGGCAACCATGGCCCCGGTGCTGCTCGGGTGCCTGCTGGCAGTGAGCCCGACGCCCGCGGCCGCGGCGGCGGCCGTACCGGCCATCGCCGTGCGCGACCTGTCCGTCAATCACCGCGACGAGGCCCTCGGCATCCCCGTCGAGGCACCGACCTTCTCCTGGCGGATCACCGGCACGGCGCGGGGCATCGTGCAGTCCGCAAGGCAGATCCAGGTCGCGACCGCCGCCGACCGCTTCGACCAGCCCGACGTCTGGGACAGCGGGCGCGTGACGAGCCGCGACTCGGTCAACGTCCGCTACGCAGGGCCGGACCTGCGGGCCCGGACCCGGTACTTCTGGCGAGTACGGGTCTGGGACGGCGCCGGCACGCTCAGCGACTGGAGCAAACCGGCCTGGTTCGAGACGGCCCTGCCGGCGGGAGACACCGCCGCGGCGGACTGGGACGCGCAGTGGATCGGCGGACCGCCGAGCGAGCCGCTCGGCATGGACTGGCGCGACTACACGCTGACGGTGCGGACCAGCAACATCAAGGAAGCGCTGGGCATCGTCTTCTACGCGGACTCGGCGGCGGGCACCAACACCTACATGTGGCAACTGTCGGCGCGTGGAGCCCCGAGCGTGCGCCCCCACAGTCGGGTGAACGGCGTCTGGACGGAGATCGGCGGCACCCCGGTGCCGGCGGAGCTGCTGCCGGGCGGCTTCACGGCCGAGCACGAGGTGTCCATCGCGCTGTCCGCCGGACAGGCGGTCACCAGCATCGACGGGCACGTCATCGAATCCCGTCCCATCCCGCTGCGCTCCGCCGGGACGGCCGGGTTCCGCGTCGGCGCGGGCGAATCCGGCGTGGTGCACGAGGTGACGGTCACCAAGGGCCCGGACACGTTGTTCCACACCGACTTCGCCGACCGGCACAACCCGTTCGCGATCGGGACCCTGACCGAGAACGGGCTGTCCATCTCAGGCTCTCCCGAGCTCGGCGTCTTCGTGACACCGTCGCTCCCGCTGCCACTGCTGCACCGCGATTTCGAAGTCCGCAAGCCGGTGCAGGCGGCGCGCCTGTACAGCACCGCGCTCGGCGTCTACCAGGTGCAGATAAACGGCAGGCGCGTCGGTGACGAGGAGCTGGCGCCGGGCTGGACGGACTACAGCAAGCTGGTCCAGTACCAGGTGCACGACGTCACCGGAATGCTGCGCGAGGGCGGCAACGCGGTCGGGGCGGTGATCGCCCCCGGGTGGTACGCCGGCAACATCGCCTGGTTCGGGCCCAAGCACTTCGGCTCCAACCCGGCCTTCCTCGGGCGCCTCGAGATCACCTACGCCGACGGCACCACCGACACCCTGACCACCGACGGATCCTGGGTCTGGCGGCCGGGACCCGTGCTCGACGCCGACCTGCTCATGGGCGAGACCTACGACTTCCGCCGCCAGGTGCCCGGCTGGAGCGAGCCGGGCGCGACGGCGGACTGGCAGCGTGTCCAGGTCCACCAGCCCACCGTCGGTGACCTGCATCCCCAGACCGACCCGCCCGTCCGGGTGACCGGGCAGCGGACCACCGAGGCCGTCAGCCGGCCCGCTCCCGGCGTGACCGTCTACGACATGGGCCAGAACATGGTCGGCTGGGTGCGCGTCCGACTCACCGGAAAGCGCGGCGACGTCGTGACGATCCGGCACGCCGAGGTGCTGAATCCGGACGGCACCCTGTACACGGCCAACCTGCGCACCGCGAAGGCGACCGAGACGGTCACCCTGGGATCCGACGGCACCACCGAGTACAGCCCCAGCTTCACCTTCCACGGCTTCCGCTATGTCGAGATCACCGGGTTGGCGACGCCGCCGGCGGCATCGGACGTGGTGGGCGTCGTGGTCGGCACGGCCAATGCGCCGACCTCGTCGTTCGACACCTCGAACCCGCTGCTGAACCAACTGCAGTCCAACATCACGTGGGGGATCCGCGGAAACTTCCTGTCCATCCCCACCGACACTCCGGCGCGCGACGAACGCCTCGGCTACTCCGGCGACCTCAACGTCATCGCCAACACGGCCACGTTCAACCTGGACGCCTACGCCTTCCTGGACAAGTGGCTGCGCGACATGCGGCTGCGCCAGGCGCCCAACGGGATCTTCTCGCAGTTCGCCCCCGGCATCGATCCGGGGGTCGGCGAGAGCGTGGCGACGGCCGGTTGGGGTGACGGCGCCATCACGGTTACCCACAGCCTGTGGCGACAGTACGGCGACTCGCAGGTGATCGACGACAACTGGCCGGCGATGGTCAAGCACGTCGCGTTCTGGACCTCGGTGGCGAAGAACGGCGTCGTCCCCGACGGACACGGCATCGGCGACTGGCTGAACCTCGACGACCCGACCCCGAACTCGCTGCTGGCCACCGCCTACTACGCCCAGGACACCCGGCTGCTGGGCGAGATGGCCCGCGCGACCGGACGCGCTGCCGAAGCGGAACAGTACGAGAGGCTCGCCCGCGACATCCGGACGGCGTACGCCGCGGAGTTCATCAAGCCGGACGGGAGCGTCTCGACCGGGTCCCAGACGGCCTACGCGATGTCACTCGGCATGGACCTGGTGCCGACCAACCTTCGGGCCGCGGTCGGCAAAAAGCTCGTCGCGGCCGTCGAGGCCCGCGGCTGGCACCTCTCCACCGGGTTCCTGGGCACGCCCCACCTGCTGCCCGCCCTGAGCTCCACCGGTCACGACGACGTCGCGTACCGGCTGCTGAACGAGCGGCAGTACCCGTCGTGGCTCTACGAGGTGACCATGGGGGCCACGACGACCTGGGAGCGGTGGGACTCGATCCGACCGGACGGCTCGTTCCAGGACCCGGCGATGAACTCGTTCAACCACTACGCGTACGGCGCCGTGGGCGAATGGATGTATTCCTCGATCGGCGGCATCAGCCCGACCGGCCCCGGTTACTCGACCTTCCTGGTCGCACCCCGGCCGGGTGGTGGGCTCACCCACGCTGATACCACCCACGTCTCCCCGTACGGGACGATCGGCTCGGCCTGGCGGCTCAACGGCCGCGGCGAGATGACCCTGGACGTGACGGTACCGGCGAACACCACCGCCACCGTGCGCGTTCCCGCCGTCAGCCGGCACGCCGTCACGGAAAGTGGCGTGAGCGCGGAGCAGGCCCCGGGCGTCAAGTTCCTCGAGATGACCGACGGCACCGCGGTCTACCTGGTGGGATCGGGCAGCTACCACTTCTCCGTGGACAACCTCCGCGGTTATCTCGGGATCGCGAACGACGAGGCGGCGGGCGTACACGATCGCGTCGTCACCCTCGTCCGGTCAGGCACCCTGACCCAACCGGCCAGCGGCAAGCTCGTCGCGGCGGCCGCCGAGCTGCTGGCCACCACCGGTCGCGCCCGCACGCACTATCTGGCCGGCCGGGACCGGCCGGCGATGGAGGCCGCCGCCAGCGCCCAGGCCCGCACTGCTCGCCTGGTCGCCCTGCTCGACACGTACGCGGACGCGGGCACGCTCTCCCGCACGGATGCCGAGGCGCTCCAGGAAAGCCTCGGGCGGGTGGCGGCGGCGATCTCGTCGGCGAGCCAACAGCTCCACCAGACCGCCGCGTCCCTCTCCGTGCCGTCGTCGACCCTCGTGCCAGGCTCGACGTCCCGGGTCGAAGCGGTGCTGAAGAACGCCGGCGACCAGGTCCTCCACGACCCCGAACTGGTGCTGCACCTGCCCGAGGGGTGGTCGGCCACCCCGGCGGAGGGTACGCCGGCCATTGTCCCGGCCGGAGGATCCGCCGTGCTGCGCGTCGACGTGACGGTCCCGGCCGACCAGCCGCCGATCGGTGACCTGGAGCTGAACGGTGTCGTGGCCTACCGGCGAGGTGCGGGAACGGTCGAGGTGCCGGTCCAGGCCGTCGTGGACGTGCTCTCGCCCGTCGAGATCGTCCGCGTGGAGGCGGACCCGCGCATCCTCGACACGGCGGGCGGCACCAGCACGGTGACCGTGACCCTGCGGAACCTCCGGGCGGCCGCTCCCGTCGACGGTGCTGTCACCCTGACCGTGCCGGACGGCTGGCATCTCGACGCATCGACCCACCCGTACCATCTCGCGGCCGGCGGGCAGGGGACGGTCACCGCGCAGGTGACCTCGCCGGCGGACGAGACCGCGCCCGCGGCCGATGTCGGGGTGACCGTGACCTACGGCAACCTGACCGGGGGTACGGCTTCGGTCCGGATCACGTCGGCCTTGCGGTCGTGGCTCTTTGACACGGACGGCGATGCGGAGGGCTGGCAGCCGGCGAATCAGCTGACCCCGTTCGTGGTCGCGGAGGGGTCCCTCCGGTCGACCTCGACCGGCGGCGACCCGTACCTGGTCAACGGCGGCCCACTGTCGGTCGATGTGAGCGAGGGCGCCAGCGTCGAGATCACGATGTCGAGTTCCACGGACAGTGACGCGCAGATCTTCTGGGGCACGGCGGACGAGCCCTTCTTCGCGGAGAGCAGGAGCACCCGCTTCTCGGTCAAGGCGGGTGGGCCCCACTCCTACACCGTGCCGATTCCGCCACAGGGCCCTCGACTGACCATGCTTCGCGTCGATCCGCTCACCGTCCAAGGTGACGTTCGGATCGACAGCATCCGGATCGTTCGATGAGGGGCGCCACCGGCGCTCGGTAGCGGGCCGGTGGGCGGCCGGAACATTGTGCCGCCCAACCGGCCCCACGACGCGCCGCATGTCGGCGGCCCTCGGATCACACCTGCGTGATCACGTCCTTGCCGTACGCGGACAGGGTCTTCTCCTTGTCGTCGTGCATCAGGTAGAGGGCGAACTGCTGCACCCCGATCTCCCGGAGCTCCTGCAGCCGGTCGACGTGGGCCGACTCGGGTCCGAGCAGGCAGAACCGGTCGACGATCCCGTCCGGGACGAAGTCGGTGGACGGATTGCCGGCCCGGCCGTGGTGCGCGTAGTCGTAGCCCTCGCGGCCCTTGATGTAGTCGGTCAGCGCCTTCGGCACCATCCCGGAGTCGCCGTAACGGGCGACCAGGTCGGCCACGTGGTTGCCGACCATGCCACCGAACCAGCGCAGCTGGTCCCGCTGGTGGGCGAGGTTCGTGCCCACGTAGGCCGGCGCGGCCACGCACATGGTGATCGCGTCGGGGTCCCGGCCGGCGGCGCTGGCCGCGTCGCGTACCGAGCCGATCGTCCAGCGGGCGATGTCCGGATCGGCGGTCTGCAGGATGAAGCCGTCGGCCTGCTCGCCGACCAGCCGCAGCGCCTTCGGGCCGTACGCGGCCATCCAGATCTCCAGCCGGCCGTCACGCACCCACGGGATGCGCACCGGCGTGCCGTGGTGTTCGACCGCCCGCCCCTCGGCCAACTCCTTGATCACGTGCATGGCCCGGCGCAGCGTGTCGAGGCTCGCCGGCGGCTGGCCGATCACCCGCCGCGCCGAATCGCCCCGACCGATCCCGCACACCGTGCGGTTGCCGAACATCTCGTTGAGGGTGGCGAACAGCGACGCGGTGACCGACCAGTCGCGGGTGCTCGGGTTGGTCACCATCGGCCCGACGATCAGGTGCTTGGTCGCGGCGAGGACCTGCGAGTAGATGACGAACGGCTCCTGCCACAGCACGCAGGAGTCGAACGTCCAGCCGTAGCGGAACCCGTTGTCCTCGGCGGCGGTGAGCCCGGCCACGACGTCGCGGGCGGGCGGGTCGGTTTGGAGTACGACACCGAAGTCCACGGCCACTCCTTGTCACACCAGGTACTGGCAGAGGTCGCGCTTGAGGAACGTGCCGTGTCCGGCCGCGCCGTGGAACGCGCCGTCGTCCACGACGACCCGGCCCCGGGACAGCACGGTGGCGACCTGCCCGGTCAGCTCCATGCCCTCGTAGGCGGAGTAGTCCACGTTCATGTGGTGGCTTCCGGCGGAGATGGTCTGCCGGGCCGTCGGGTCGTACACCGTGATGTCCGCGTCCGCGCCGGGCGCGATGACGCCCTTGCGCGGGTAGAGGCCGAACATCCGGGCGGGCGTGGTGGAGCTGATCTCCACCCAGCGCGGCAGGGTGATCTCGCCCCGCACGACGCCCTGGTAGAGCAGGTCCATCCGGTGCTCGACCCCCGGCATCCCGTTCGGGATCTTGGAGAAGTCGCCCCGGCCCAGTTCCTTCTGGTCCTTGAAGCAGAACGGGCAGTGGTCGGTGGACACCAGCGACAGGTCGTTGGTGCGCAGGCCCCGCCACAGCTCCGCCTGGTTTTCCTTCGGGCGCAGCGGGGGAGAGGCGACGTACTTCGCGCCCTCGAAGTCGGGCCGGGCCAGGTCGTCCAAGGACAGGAACAGGTACTGCGGGCAGGTCTCGGCGAACACGTTCTGGCCGGTGTCGCGGGCGCGGGTGACCGCGTCGAGAGCGTGCGCGGCGGACAGGTGCACGATGTACAGCGGCGCGCCGGTGACCTTCGCCAGGGTGATCGCCCGGTTGGTGGCCTCGCCCTCCAGCTCGGGTGGCCGGGTCAGCCCGTGCTGCACCGGGTCGGTGCGCCCGCTGGCCAGCGCCTGCGCGACGAGCTGGTCGATGGCGATGCCGTTCTCCGCGTGCATCATGATCATCGAGCCGGTGTCGCGGGCCTTCTGCATCGCCCGCAGGATCTCCCCGTCGGTGGCGTAGAAGACCCCCGGGTACGCCATGAACATCTTGAACGTGTTGACGCCCGCGTCGATGCAGGTCTCCATCTCCTTGAGCGACGTGTCGTTCACGTCCGAAATGATCATGTGGAACGCGTAGTCGATGGCGCAGTTGCCGTCGGCCTTGCTGTGCCACTTGTCCAGCGCGGACAGCAGGGAGGTGCCCTTGGCCTGGACGGCGAAGTCCACGATGGTCGTCGTGCCGCCCCAGGCCGCCGCGACCGTGCCGGTCTCGAACGTGTCCGCCGAGAACGTGCCGCCGAACGGCATCTCCATGTGGGTGTGCCCGTCGATGCCGCCGGGCACCACGTACTTCCCCGCGGCGTCGATCACCCGGTCGGCGCCGGACGCCCACTGCTGCGCCAGGCCCGAGTCCGGCGCGGCGAGCGCGGCGATCCGCTCACCCTCCACCAGCACGTCCGCCGGGTACGCCCCGGTGGCGTTGACGACCGTTCCGTTGCGAATGACGATGCTCACGGCGTCACCAACGATTCGTAGGTCTCGGGCCGGCGGTCGCGGTAGAACGCCCACAGGTCGCGGACCTCGGCCAGCTTGTCCATGTCCAGGTCGCGGACGACGACCTCCTCCTCGGTGTCCGACGCCGCCGCGCCGACCAACTGCCCGCGCGGGTCGACGAAGTACGACTGCCCGTAGAAGTCGTTGTCGCCCAACGGCTCCACCCCGACCCGGTTGATCGTCCCGACGTAGTACTCGCTGGCGACCGCGGCGGCCGGCTGCTCGAGCCGCCACAGATACTCCGACAGGCCGCGGCTGGTGGCCGACGGGTTGAACACGATCTTCGCGCCGGCCAGTCCCAGCGCCCGCCAGCCCTCCGGGAAGTGCCGCTCGTAGCAGATGTAGACGCCGATGCGTCCCACGGCGGTGTCGAACACCGGATAGCCGAGGTTCCCCGGCCGGAAGTAGAACTTCTCCCAGAACCCCTTCACCTGCGGAATGTGGTTCTTCCGGTGCTTGCCGAGGTAGGTGCCGTCGGCGTCGATCACCGCGGCGGTGTTGTAGTAGACCCCCGGCTGCTCCTGCTCGTACATCGGCACGATCAGCACCACGCCGTGCTGCTCGGCGACCTCGCGCATCAGCGCCGTCGTCGGCCCGTCCGGGATCGCCTCCGTGTACGAGTAGTAGTCGGCGTCCTGGACCTGGCAGAAGTACGGGCCGTAGAACAGCTCCTGCAGACACACCACCTGCGCGCCCTGCGACGCGGCGCGGCGGATCGCCTCGACCGCATTCGCGATCATCGACTCCTTGTCACCGGTCCACTTCTGCTGCACCAACCCGGCTCGGATGACGTTGCTCACCTGACCTCCCCCTTGGCGTGGCTGGCGCGCGGTAGCGACAACGCCAGATAGACCACGAACGCGCCGACCAGACCGGCGACCCAGCTGTAGTCGTAGAGCGGCTTGAGGAACGGGATCAACCCGTCCGCCGGGAACGGGCCCTTGCCGGGCGCCGAGTAGGCGCCCCCGACCGCGAGAAGCGCGCCGACCACGGTGGCGACCACCGCCGTCCAGCTCCAACCACCCGAGAACCAGTACCGGCCCTCGGGGCGGTAGAGGGCGGGCAACTGCAGGCGGGTACGGCTGCGCACCCAGTACCCGGCGATCAGCACGCCGGCGACCGCGCCGAGCAGGCCGCCGTAGAACCCGAGCCAGACGAAGATGTAGATGTTCGGGTCCTGCACCAGGCGCCAGGGCTGGATCAGGATGCCGAGCACGCCGGTGATCAGGCCACCGGTCCGGAAGGTGACCAGGCGGGGCGCCGCGTTGGAGAAGTCGTACGCCGGGCTGACCGTGTTGGCCGCGACGTTCACCGACAACGTGGCCACCACCACCGTGAACAGGCCGAGCGCGACGACCAGCGGGTTCTCGAACTTCGCGGCCAGCTGGATCGGGTCCCAGATCGCCTCGCCGTAGACCACCGCCGTGCCCGAGGTGATCACGATCGACAGGATGGCGAAGAACGACATCGTGGTGGGCAGCCCCAGGACCTGCCCGTACACCTGCTGCCGCTGGCTGCCGCCGAACCGGGTGAAGTCGGGGATGTTCAGCGACAGGGTCGCCCAGAACGCGATCATCGCCATCAGCGACGGCGCGAACAGCTTCCAGAAGTCGGCGCCCCAACCCAGCTTCGACGGCTGCGACAGGATCGGGCCCGGTCCGCCCGCCTCGATCAGCACCCAGATCAGCAGCGCGACGGCGACCACGAGGACGAACGGCGCGGCCCAGTTCTCGAAGCGGCGCAGGGTGTCCATGCCCCGCCAGATGATCGCCATCTCGATGGCCCAGAACACCAGGAACGACGCCCACAGCGTCCACGGGTGGTCCATGACCTGCGCGGCGTCGACCCACCAGGAGCCCAGCAGCTTGCCGGCGATCGCGTAGATCGCCTCGCCGCCGATCCAGGTCTGGATGCCGAACCAGCCGCAGGCGATGAAGGCGCGCAGCAGCGCCGCGAAGTTGGCGCCGCGCACGCCGTAGAACGCGCGGGCGAAGACCGGGAACGGGATGCCGTACTTCGTGCCGGCGTGGCTGTTCAATAGCATCGGGATCAAGACGAGCAGGTTGCCCAGGGTGATGGTGAGGAACGCCTGCACCCAGTTCATGCCGAGCTGGATGAGCCCGGCGGCGAGCAGGTAGCTGGGGATGTTGTGCGCCATCCCGATCCACAGCGCCGCGAAGTTGTACGTGTTCCAGGTGCGCTTCTCGATGGGCACCGGCGCGAGTTCCACGTTGAAGTAGCGGCTGTCGGCGATGGTGGAGAAGTCGCGCAGCTCCACTCGGCCATCCGGATGGGTGATCTGTGTGCCCGGCTCGACCGTGGTGGCTTCGCTGGGTAGGGGTTCAACGGCCATCGGTGTCACCTCCCTGTTGCGCTGCCGCAACAGGCGCCGCCAACCGGCGCGCGTGCTGCGGATGGGGGCGGAACAGCACGATCTTTATCTCGGAATGGTGAGTGTCACGGACCCACCACGGGCAGTGGCAAAGTGTCCACGCTTGCCATGATCAAGGCACACTGTGTCCACCGGCATGCCCGCGGCGATCGTGTCAATCCGTGCGGTGGACGGATTCCGGCGGCCTACCGGGGGCGGCGTCTCGTCACGCGTCGTCGAGTTCGTGCACCAGCAGCGCGACGTACAGCGACAGCATCGACTCCGGGTCCTCCAGCGACACCCCGAGCACCTGCGCGATCCGGGCCAACTGCTGGTAGTACGCGGTCCGCGACACATGCGCGGCGGCGGCCGCCGCCGACTTGTTCCCGCCCTGCTCGCAGAAGCAGCGCAGCAGCTCCAGCAGCCGGCTGTGGTGGTTGGCGTCCCGCGCCAGCAGCGGGCCCAGCTCGCGCTCCGCGAACGCCCGGACCCGCTCGTCGTCGCGCAACAGGTGCAGCAGGCCGCGCAGGCGCACGTTGTCCAGCCGGTGGTAGAGCTGGGTGCCGGGGGCGCGCAGGGCCGCCCCCGCCACGTGGGCGGCCTCGCCCAGGCTGCGGCGTACCTCGGCGACGTGCGACACGGTGGTGCCGACCGCCAGCAGCACCGGACCGGCCGCGGAGCGGTGCACCTCCCGGGCCAACCGGCGCAGCACCGCGTCGACCCCGGCCGACGCGGGCAACGACAACAACGCCCGCACCGTCGTGTCGTCCACCACGCCCACCAGCGCGGGCACCGCCACCCGCCGGGCCGCCAGCGCGGTCGCCTCCGCGAGGTCCCGCAACACCTCCTGGGTGGCCAGCGCGGGGGCCCGAGGCGCCACCGTCGCCGGCCGGATGGCCATCCCGACCAGCTGCCGCCGCTCGAGCCCGACCCCCAGGGCCGCCGCCCGGGCGGCCAGATCCGGCGGCGGTACGGCCTGACCGAGCAGCTGCGCGAGCAGCATCCGGTGCGTCTGCCGCTCCAGGCTGTCCCGGTCCCGGGCCACGAGCCGGTGCACTGCCAGCGCCGACGCGGCCCGCTCGGCGACCACCACGTGCCGGTGCGGTGGCGGGTCCGGCGAGAGCAGGACCAACCGTCCCCAGTCGGCGCCCTGCGCGCCGACCATGGTGACCAGCCAGCCGGCCTCCTCGTCGTACGCGGTCCGCTCCGGCGCGGCCACGGACCGGGACCGCTGCGCCCAGTCGGTCAGCAGCTCCGTGGGATCCCGGCCGGCCGCGTCGTACGCGAGCACCTCGTGCCCCAGCGTCTCCAGCACCACCGGCAGCCCGGAGATCCGGGCCACCTCGCGCAGCACCTCCGCCGGCTCCGCACCGGCCACAGTGAGCGAGGTGAACGTCTCGTGCACCTGCTCGGCCGCCCGCAGCTCGGCGAGCTGCGCGTCGACGATCAGGGCCACCACCGCCTCGGTGACGGACACGAACGGCGTCTCCTGCGCCAGCGTGATCAAGGGCAGCCGGTGCCGGTTGGCCGCCGCCACGAGCGCCTCCGGCAGCTGGTCGCTCCACCGCCGGACCAGCTCGATCACCAGCCCCGCCGCGTGGACCGCGGCCAGATCGTCCACGTACCGCGTCAGCGCCGCGGGCTCGTCGGGCAGCGCGATGCCGGTGGTGAGCACCAGCTCCCCGCCGCGCAGCAGGTGCGCGATGTCGGCCACCTCCGCCACGTGGACCCAGCGCACCCGGCCGTCCATGCCGGCCGAACCGGCCACCACCTGCGGCTTCGCGCGCCGGATCACCGGCAGGGCGATGGCTTCTGCGACGGAGGGATACATCGCTGCCTCCCAAGGTGGGAATGCACACAACGTAACGGCACGGCGACCACACCGGTACAGGTTGTCCATAGCGGTTGGACAACGATTCCCGCCACACTCGCCCTGGGGACGAGATACGGGAGGACGCCATGGCGCACCGCGAGCTGCTGGCCAGACACCGATCCGTGATGCCGAACTGGCTGGCGTTGTACTACGAGCAGCCCATCGAGATCGCCAGCGCGCAGGGCCGCCGGGTCACCGACCGCGAGGGGCGGACCTACCTCGACTTCTTCGCCGGCATCCTCACCAACGCCATCGGCTACGACGTGGCCGAGATCAGCGACGCCGTCCGGGCGCAGGTCGACACCGGCGTGCTGCACTCTTCCACCCTGTACCTGATCAAGTCGCAGGTCGAGCTCGCCGAGAAGATCGCGCAGCTGTCCGGCATCCCGGACGCCAAGGTGTTCTTCACCAACTCGGGCACCGAGGCGAACGAGACGGCGCTCATGCTCGCCACCCAGCACCGTCGCAGCGAACAGGTGCTCGCCCTGCGCAACTCGTACCACGGCCGCGCCTTCGCCACCATCGCGGTCACCGGCATCCGCGGCTGGTCGGCCAGCGCGCTCAGCCCGGTCAAGGTGAGCTGGGTGCACGGCGGCTACCGCTACCGCAGCCCGTTCCGGGAGCTGTCCGACGCGGACTACATCAGGGCCTGCGTCGCTGATCTGCGCGAGGTCATCGAGACGACCACGGCCGGCGACGTCGCCTGCATGATCGTCGAGCCGATCCAGGGGGTCGGCGGTTTCGCGACCCCGCCGGACGGGTTGTTCGGCGAGTTCAAGAAGGTGCTCGACGAGTACGGCATCCTGCTCGTCTCCGACGAGGTACAGACCGGCTGGGGCCGCACCGGCGAGCACTTCTGGGGCATCCAGGCGCACGGCGTCGTGCCCGATGCGATCACCTTCGCCAAGGGCCTGGGCAACGGCCTCGCGATCGGCGGCGTGATCGCCCGCGCCGACCTGATGGACTGCCTGCGGGCCAACTCGATCTCCACCTTCGGCGGCAACCCGCTGGCCACCGCCGGCGCACTGGCGTCGCTGACCTATCTGCTGGAGCACGACCTCCAGGCCAACGCCGCGCAACTCGGCGCCCGCCTGCTCGACGGCCTGCGCGCGGTCGCCGCGGCGCACCCGGTGCTCGGCGACGTACGCGGCAAGGGCCTGATGATCGCGCTGGAGTTCGTCGGACCCGACGGCGAACCCCACCCGGCGGCCGCGACCGCCCTGCTCGAGGAGACCCGAGCACGGGGCCTGCTCGTCGGCAAGGGCGGCCTGCACGGCAACGTCATCCGGCTGGCACCACCGATGACCCTGACCCGGGCCGAGGCGGAGGAGGCCCTGGAGATCCTCACCCAGTCGATCGAGGCGGTGGCCAAGGAGGTGCAGGCTCGATGAGGACCACCCACTGGATCGGCGGCAAGCCGTGGCACGGCGTCGCCGAGCGCACCGGGGACATCTACGACCCCGCCACCGGCCGGGTCGCCGGACAGGTCGACTTCGCCACGGCCGCGGTCGTCGACGAGGCGGTCGCCGCCGCCCGCGAGGCGTTCACCCGGTGGCGCAGCGCCTCCCTCGCCCAGCGGACCAGCGTGCTGTTCGCCTTCCGGGAACTGCTGAACGCCCGCCGGACCGACCTGGCCGCCATCATCACCGCCGAGCACGGCAAGGTGCTCTCCGACGCGGCGGGAGAGATCCAACGCGGACTGGAGAACGTCGAGTTCGCCTGCGGGATCCCGCAGCTGCTCAAGGGCGGATACAGCGAGAACGCCTCGACCCAGGTGGACGTGTACTCGATCCGGCAGCCACTCGGCGTGGTCGGGGTGATCTCCCCGTTCAACTTCCCGGCCATGGTGCCGCTGTGGTTCGTGCCGAACGCCATCGCCTGCGGCAACACGGTGGTGCTCAAGCCGAGCGAGAAGGACCCGTCCGCGGCGAACTTCCTGGCGGAGCTGCTCGCCGAGGCCGGGCTGCCGGACGGGGTGTGCAACGTGGTGCACGGCGACAAGGAGGCGGTCGACCGGATCCTCGAGCATCCGCAGGTCAAGGCCGTCTCGTTCGTCGGCTCCACCCCGATCGCCCGCTACGTCCACCAGACCGGCAGTCGGCACGGGAAGCGGGTACAGGCGCTCGGCGGCGCGAAGAACCACATGGTCGTGCTGCCCGACGCCGACCTCGACCTCGCCGCCGACGCTGCCGTCTCCGCCGGCTTCGGGTCGGCCGGCGAACGCTGCATGGCCATCTCCGCTGTCGTGGCCGTCGACCCGATCGGCGACGAACTCGTCGCCAAGATCAGCGAGCGGATGGCCGACCTGCACGTCGGCGACGGCCGCCGCCCCGGCTGCGAGATGGGACCCCTCGTCACCGGCGCCCACCGGGACCGGGTGACGGCGTACCTGGACGCCGGGCGGGCCGAGGGGGCGCAGCTCGTGGTCGACGGGCGGAGCCACCCGATCGACGGCGAGCCGGGCGGCTTCTGGCTCGGGCCGACCCTGTTCGACCACGTCGGCACCGACATGTCCGTCTACACCGACGAGATCTTCGGGCCGGTGCTGTCGGTGCTCCGGGTGCCCAGCTACGACGCGGCCGTCGAGCTGGTCAACGCCAACCCGTGGGGCAACGGCACCGCTATCTTCACCAACGACGGCGGCGCGGCCCGGCGCTATCAGAACGAGATCGAGGTCGGCATGGTCGGGGTGAACGTCCCGATCCCGGTCCCGGTGTCGTACTACTCCTTCGGCGGCTGGAAGGACTCCCTGTTCGGCGACGCCCACGCCTACGGACCGGAGGGGGTGAACTTCTTCGTCAGGTCCAAGGTGGTCACCAGCCGCTGGCCCGACCCCTCCCACGGCGGCGTCAACCTCGGCTTCCCGCAGAACCGCTGAGCGGTCCGACGGCCGGCGCGGCGGCGACCGGCCGTCAGGCCACCCCGAAACGGGCCGCGAACGCGCCGTGCACCGGCCCGCCGGCCCGGTCCAGCACCGCGAAGGTGACCTGGTCGAACCAGCCCGCCGCGTCGGCCAGGGCCAGCGCGAACGCGTCCGCCACCGTCGCCGGGTCGTTGCGGAACACGCCGCAGCCCCACGCGCCGAGCACCAACCGCCGGTGGCCGTACGTGGCGGCGACGGCCAGCACTCGACGGGCCCGGGTACGCAGCGCCGGCCCGACCCGCTCGGCGTCGGCGGGCTGGTTGCGCAGCAGCGCGCCGCGGTTGGGCGCGGCGGCGGTCAGGAACGACACCTCGTGGGCGGCATCGAGCAGCCGCCCCTTGTCGTCGCGGAACACCGGCACTCGGGGCGAGTGGATGACCCGGTCGCTGTAGAGCAGGTCCCGCTGCTCGCGATGGAAGTCGTAGAACTCGGGGACCACGGCCAGGCAGGGGAAGAGCGCCGACGCCCGGGCGACGCTCTCCTCCTGCGCCTGCGCCCCGGTGCGGAACCCGCCGCCCGGGTTCTTCGCCGAGGCGAACACCAGCGCGGCCACGTCCCCGGAAAAGGCGAGGCGCCGGGCGGCCAGCAGGGTGCTCTCCCCGGTCACCTCCACCGCCGGGGCGGCGCCACCGGTCGGCGGGGTGGGCGGCGGGTCGTCGGGCAGGTGCAGGCGGGTGCCGGCGACGGCGGCGCGTACCGGGCCGGTGAGCTCGACGGTCTCGCCGTGAGCGTTGACGTATCGGCCGGCGTCGAGGATCTCCAGGGTGTCGCGGGCGATGGCCCGCAGGCGCGTACTCATGATCCGCTGATTCTGCGGCAGCGGCCCGCGGCGCGGCGACCGGTTAACCGCTCGCCCCTCGTTCCTTGTTGTCGCCCTCCCTTCTGCGCGCTCACTCAGGATTGGGAAGTGCCGCGGCTGCGGGCGCGTTTGACGCTCGCGATCTCGCCCTTGATCGGCAACCAATAGAAGGGGATGAAGGCAGCAACCACGGCCACGCCGAGGAAGGGATGCAGTAGGCCCAGCACGATCCCCACGGCAATCCAGATGGGCGCCGGACGGAAGCGTCTACTGATCGCTCTCGCGCCGGCCGAGTCAGTCGTCTGAGCAAGCAGGCGGCGGCCGTGCCTCGCGTATTCCCAGATCACGTTGAACAGGATGGCCGCCACCTCGTAGGAGATTCCGTAGAAGACGACGGCGGTTCGCTCTCCGTGGCCGGACCTGAGCGCGCTGGCGAGGACGGCTGAGGCGAACGGTAGAAACGCGATTTGCATCAGCAGCAGCGTGTTGAACAGGAGCACCAGGCGGTCGGCGGAGCGGATGTGGTCGAACATGACGTGGTGGTTCACCCACATCTGCCCGATGAGCAGAAATGTGATGGCGTAGGTCAGGTACGAGGGCCAGAGCTTACCGAGGCCCTCCAGCAGGTGTTGAGTGTCCTCCGGAGGGCGGATCTCCAGGACGAGCAGGGTGACGGCGATGGCGATGACCCCGTCACTGAACATGACGACCCGCCGTGGGTCTCGCTCCGCACCGACTGGGTTACTGGACCGGGCTTCGTCCTCTGCGGTGGTGGGGGTGTCGCTGGTTGGGCGAAACCGGGGCATGAGCCCGCACCTAACGGGTCAGGCCGCGTACGTCGCGCAGCGACGGCAAGGCGAGACGGAACCCGGCGCACCCTTGGCCCTGCCCGCACAGATTTGGCCGTTTTCTCTTGCGAGCCATCTCGGACCTCCTCCTCGAGACTGGGACGCGGTGCCCAACCGGGCGGACTTTCCCGCCGGTGGCCGAAGCAAACGGCGTCTCGTCCCGCCCACGTGTAGGCGCTCGCCCGAGTGCCCTGCTCGCCTACCTTGCGGTTTCTGGCGGCGGCCGTCGGCGCCGGATGACGCTCGCCGCGCCATGGCCGATGGCAGCACGGCCAGCGGTGGAGGCAATCACCACTACTGATCCCCAGGTTGTTGTCCGGCTGGCAGGTGCTGGACGAGCTGGATCGGGTTGCCGTCCGGGTCGGCAGTCCAGGCGATCAACAGCCGGTCGAGCCAAACGTGCGGGGCGGCCAGCGCGGGCGCACCGTCGGCGGTGAGCTTCGCGTACGCGGCGGCGGTGTCGTCGGTCCAGAGCACGACCGCCGCGCGCTGACCCGACGGCACCGGGTCGAGGCCGTGGTCGTCGCGGGTGGACGCGACCGACGCGATGCCGATGCGGTAGCCGTCGAGGGTCAGGTCCACGTGGATCGGCTCGCCCTCGGCGGGCACCCGGAAGGTCTCGGTGAACCCGAGCCGGGTGTAGAAGGCGGCGGCGCGGGTGACGTCCTCGCTGAACAGGATTATCTGCGGCGTCCGGAACATCCGGGCACCCTAGCGTCAGTCCGGCAGGCGGGGCATCTCCAGGCCGGGATCCCGGCCGAGCAGCACGCCCCGGGTCAGCGCGGAGGACCCGAACCGGTCCCGGACCGCGTCCACCGCCGCGTCCAGCTCCGCGCCCGGGTCGCGGGTGAACGGCAGCGTCAGCTGCACGTGCCCGTTGTCGAGGTTGCCGACGGACACTCCGATCAGCGTGATGCCCCGGGCGTCGATCTCCGGCAGCGCCGCCCGCAGCAGCGCGCGGGCGGCCTCCAGCAGCGGTCGGGTCTGCGCGGTCGCCTTATCGATGGTGTGCGAGCGGGTCGCCCGGGTGTAGTCGGCGAAGCGCAGCCGCAGGGTGACGGTGCGGCCGGTGCGTCGGGCCGCGCGCATCCGCCCGGTCACCCGGTCGACCAGGCCGGCCAGCACGGCGTCGAGCTCGGCGGGGGAGTGCGGCTCCCGACCCAGCGCGTGCTGGGCGCCCATCGACGACCGTCGTCGCCCGACCTGCACGCGGCGGGGGTCGCGGTTGTGGGCGAGGGCGTGCAGGTGGTGGCCGGCGCCCCCGCCGAGCAGCGACACCAGGGCCGCCTCGCCCAGCCGCGCCACCTGCCCCACGGTACGGATGCCCCGCTCGCGCAGCTTCGCCGCGGTCACCGGGCCGACGCCCCACAGCCGCTCCACCGGCAGCGGATGCAGGAACGCCAGCTCCCGATCCGGCTGGACGACCAGCAGCCCGTCCGGCTTGGCCACCCCGCTGGCCACCTTGGCGAGGAACTTCGTCCGGGCCACGCCGACGGTGATCGGCAGGCCGACGCGCTCGCGTACCTCCCGGCGCAGCCGGACGGCGATGTCGGCGGGCGGCCCGACCAGCCGGCGCAGCCCGCCCACGTCCAGGAACGCCTCGTCGATGGAGAGCCCCTCCACCAGCGGGGTGGTCTGCCGGAAGATCTCGAACACCGCTCGGCTCGCCGCCGTGTAGGCGGACATCCGCGGCCGCACCACGATCGCCTCCGGGCACAGCCGCCGCGCCTGCCGCCCGCCCATCGCGCTGCGTACGCCGCGGGCCTTGGCCTCGTAGCTGGCTGCCAGCACCACCCCGCCGCCGACGATCACCGGCCGCCCGCGCAGCCGGGGGTCGTCGCGCTGCTCGACCGACGCGTAGAAGGCGTCCAGGTCGGCATGCAGGATGGTGGCCTCGCCCGACACGAACCCATGTTCGCACACGTGTTCGACAGTGCTGCGGTGAACTGCCGAAACGGCTCCCCTCAGCCGACCACGCCGGGGTGGGTTCAGCGGGGGTGCGTCACGGCAGCGCGAGCACGGCGGCGTGCCCGAGGTGGTCAGACGCCCATCGGCCGCCGGGGGTCTGCCGCTCGGTGCCGAACACCTCGCTGCTCAGCGGCGTGACCGCGCCCCTGACCAGGACCATGTCGATGCGGTGCTCGACGTCGCCGGCCGGTTGGTTCAGGTCGTCACCCAGCCCGGAGGTGTAGCCGGGGTCGCCCGGGTGCAGCACGGGCCAGGTGTCGATCATCCCGCCGGCCACCAGCGCGGCGTACGCGAGCCGGTTGTTCTCCTCGGGCAGTTCCGGTCCGGAGTTGAGGTCGCCGACCAGGATCAGCCGGCCGGAGGTGCGCAGCGGTCCCTGCAGCAGCTCCTGGGCCTGCAGCACGCGGACGCCTGGGTGGAACGCCTCCAGGTGGGTGTTGACGAACCGGTACGTCCGGCTGCCCTGCGCCACGTCCACCGCCGTCCAGCCGCGGGTGCTGGTGGCGCTGCTGTTGACCGGCGGAAGTGGGGTCACCAGGTTGTGCACGAAGTTCCCCGACGACGTCCCGGTCACCTTCACCCGGCCGCCGTGCCGCACCAGGATCACGTCGCGCATGGTGAGCCGGGCGTCCACGTTGTGCGGTGCCCCCGCCGGGGCCTCCAGATCCGCCTCGTTCTGCGCCACCGCCACGTCGTACGGGTGGCCGGAGCGGGCCAGTTCGGCCATCAGCAGGGCGAGGTAGTCGTAGCGGACCGTGGTGGCCGGCGCCGGGTCGCCGAGCGGCCCGGTGCGCCAGAGCGCCACCTCCTGCAGGCCGACCAGGTCGGGCTTGCGCTCCCGGATCTCCGCGGCGACCAGCCGGGCCCGGGCCGGGAAGTCCACCAGGTCGACGTGACTGAGCAGGGCCGCGTTCGCGGCCAGGAATCCGGGCAGGGTCGTCGCGGTCATCGACGGGGTGAGGTCGCCGCCGAGATAGAGGTTGCGGGTCAGCACCGTCACCTTGGGACCGGCCTGCGCGTGGGCCGGTGCCGGGAGGAGCCCCAGGCTGGCCGCCACGAGGGCGGCGGCGGTGACCAGCCGGGTCAGTCGGAAACGTGCTCTGCCGTCCATACGCCCCGGTCCTCTCTGCGGCGGATGATCCGCGTCGGGTGCCAGGGCGTACGGTAGCGCCGCGGTGACCATCGTGGACACCGCCGTTCGGGCGGTTCCGGCAGGTCCGAGGGCAGCGGCGAGGGGGCCGGACGACAAGGCCACCAGGGCACGGGTAGCAAACCGGCGGCCGCCCTGGTCCAGGGCGGCCGCCGGCCGTCGTGCTGCTGCGCGCGTCAGGGCACGGTGATGGCGAGCTTGCCCAGCGCGCCCGCGAAGTCGTCCAGTGCCTTGGGTACCTCGGCCAGGTCGTAGCGGCGGGTGACCGGGACCTGCAGCCGACCGGCCGTGACGTCCTCGGCGAGCCGGACGAGGGTCTCGGGGCTCGGGCTGCCCATGATCGAGGTGGCGGCCGGGTGCTGGTCCGGGCCGAAGCCGATGGTCGACGCGAGCCGCCCGTCGGAGGCGAGCAGCCCGGCGAGTTCGGTGCCGTCGCCGGCCAGGTGCACCACCGCGGACACCCCGTCGGGGGCGACCGCGCGGACCTGGGCAGTCAGGTCGCCGGTGTAGTCCACCACCTCGGCGGCACCCAGTTGCCGCACGAAGTCCGTGGCGGCGCCGGGGCGGGCGGTGGCGATGACCCGCGCGCCGGCCGCGGTGGCGTACTGGACGGCGAGCGCGCCGACGCCGCCGGTCGCGCCGGCGACCAGGACGGTGTCTCCCTGCCCGGGCGCGACGGCGTCCACCATGTCGACCGCGGTCGCGCCGGCCAGTCCGAGCGCGCCCGCGGTCGACGGGTCCAGGCCTGCGGGAAGGCGGGTGATGCCGAACTGGTCGCCGACCGCCACGTGCTCGGCCCACGAACCGTCACCCAGGTAGGACCGCATGACGACGCCGAACACCGGGTCGCCGACGCGGAAACGGGTCGCGCCGTCGCCGATCGCCGCGACCTCGCCGGCGAAGTCCTTGCCGAGCACGACCGGGTAGCGGTATTCGAGCATCCCGGTCATCATCCCGGCGGCCGCCTTCTTGTCGAAGCCGTTGACCGAGGACGCCCGGACCCGGACGAGCACCTCGCCCGGGCCCGGGCTGGGCTGGGGCAGGTCGTCGCGGAGACCGGGCCCCGCGCCCTCCTTGTCCAGGGTGATCGCCCGCATGCGCCGTTCCCTTCCGTCGCCACGGCCGGTCAGGCGCCCCTGGCGCGGGGGCGGGCGCCGCGGCGCGACAGCGAACTCGGTGCGTTCACGCCCGCCTCGTCGCTGACGCTGATGCCGAGCCGCTCGACCAGTTCGCCGCCAAGCCAACCCGTGAAGCCGGCCAGCACGATCCCCACGAAGCTGCAGGCCAGGGCCGCAGCGGGGGGTTCCCAGTTGGTCGCGGACAGCCGCAGGAACCAGCTCGCCGCGAACAGCAGCACCACCACCAGGTTGCCGAGGCCGTGGATCGCGCCGACCCGCTTTGCGCGGGTGCCGGACGGGATGGCCCGCCAGTCGATCAGACCGAAAACCGCGGCGAGCAAGCCCCCGATGATCCCAATGCCGATCGTGTACGCCGCTGAGATCTGGAAGCCGGTGCGATCGGTAATCAGGTAGAGAATGTCGAAGATCACCCCTGTGGCGAGCAGACCCAGCGGAAACACGATCAGGATGGGGTGGATCCCGTGCCCCATCGCCTTGGCGCGACTCTCCATGCCAGCCCTCCTGTCTGTGTAGGCGAGGCCGCATTCCCCGCCCACGCGGGGCTACACGTGCCGCGCGCACGGGGACCGACCGGTCAGGCCCGGCGCCGGTGGAGGGAGATGGCCTGCCGCGGGGGACGGCGGATCACGGCCAGCCGGTCCCCGCGGGCGCTGATCGAGGTCCGCCCGCCACGCCGGCGGCGCACCGTCAGGTCGACGGTGGCGCCCCCCACCTGTACGCCCTCCAGCCGCAGGTCGGGCAGCCACTCGGGCAGGTGCGGGTCCACGATGATCGTCCGCAGCGGTGCGACCGGGCGCAGCGCCAGCAGCGCCTGCACCAGCGCCACGATGGCGCTGGCCGACCAGGCCTGCGGCGCGCAGGAGTTCGGGTACACGCCGGGGTGCGGGTGATCGGGGTCGCGGGGGAGACCGCTGAGCGCCTCGGGCAGGCGGTGCTCCTCGAACAGTGCCGCCGCGGCGAACATTCCCTCGGCCAACCGGTGCAGGTGGTCCCAGCACCCGTACCGGGCCAGCCCCAGGCTGATCGTGCCGGCCTCCACCGGCCAGACGCTGCCCCGGTGGTAGCTGAACGGGTTGTACGCCGGGTGGTCCGCCGACAGCGTCCGCACCCCCCAGCCGCTGAACATGTCGGGCGCGAACAGCCGGTCCACCACCCGGACGGCGGCCCGGGTCGGCACGATGCCGGTGGTGAGCAGGTGCCCGTCGTTGGAGTTCGTCGACCGCACCGGCCGCCGGTCCGGCCCGAGCGCCATCGTGTAGCAGCCCCGGTCCGGCAGCCAGTACGCCTCGTGGAAGCGGCGCCGCAGCGCCCGAGCCCGGGACAGCAGCGCCGCGCCCCGGGCCGGATGGCCGGTCACGGTGAACACCGCCGCGGCGTGCCGCAGCGCCGCGTACCAGTAGCCCTGCAACTCGCTGGTCGCGATCGGGTTGGGCACCACCTTCCCGTCCTCGTCGACGATGGCGGTGTCCGAGTCCTTCCACCCCTGGTTCTTCAGCCCCGCCCGGGAGCGGCGGTGGTACTCGAGGAAGCCGTCGCCGTCCGGATCGCCGTACCGCTCGATCCAGTTCAGTGCCTGCCGGGCGGTCGGCAGCAGGTCCCGCACGGTGTCCAGGTCCCCGGTCCAGGCCAGGTACTGGCCGAGGAAGACCAGGAAGTCCGGTGCGGTCGACCAGTCGCCGTAGTAGCCGGTGAACGGGTCCAGGCCGAGCACCGAGACCGGACCCTGGCGGGCCTCGTGCAGCGGCTTGCCGGGTTCCTCGTCCCGCCAGTCGTCGAACCGCCGCCCGAGATGCTGGGCGTTGAGCCGCAGGCTGTCGGCCAGCATGGTCGGCCCGGCCAGCAGCGCCTGCCAGGAGGCGGTCATCGTGTCCCGGCCGAAGATCTCCTGGTACATGGGCAGCCCGGCCATCGGCGCGGTCGGCCCGGCCGGTTCGCCGAGCGGCAGCACGGCCAGCTCCTCCACCGCGTTCCGCCAGGCCGCTGCGACGTCGAAGTTGCTGCTGGTGAGCCCGGCGAATTCGTCCACCAGCCGGGCGCGGGCGCGGGCGGCGGCGTCGGGGGCACCGGTGAACGTGGCCGGGGGCGCGGGCAGCCGGACGCCGTCGAAGATCGGCTCCACGACCAGGTCCACCCGGGCACTGCCGCGCGGCGCCACCTCGACCTCGAGCGTGAACGCGCCGTCGGCGCACCGCACCGGGGTGTCGGCGTGGACCCCGACGGCGACCGCACGGTCGATGTCGTCACGCAGGTAGGTCAGGCGCAGCTCCTGCGTCGCGGCGTCCCAGTCCGCGCCGACGTCGCCGGTCTGCAGCCGGCGGCCTTTCTCCGCCTCGACGCTGTCGGCGAAGTCCGCCTCGACCCGGATCGTCAGTGTCATCCGCAGCGGCTGCTGGGCGTAGCTGACCACGGTGAGCCTGGTCCGCAGCCCCGGGCCGACGAACCGTTCCGTCAGCAGGTAGGCCGCCCGCGACGGCAGCTCCTCCCCGTCACCCAGCGCGGCGTACGACAGTTGGGCGTTGCCCAGCACGTTCGCGGCGCTGAACGGGATCGGCTCCCGGCCGTCGACCGTGACCCGCTCGACGCTGAGCACCCGGGTGTTGCGGGCGAAGAACCCCTGCGGGTCGGTGCCGGTGACCCGGCACCGTACGTCGGTGACCAGCGTGCTCCACCCACTCGCCACGTAGAGCAGGTCGGGCCGGACGCGGAGGTTGCGCACCCTGGTCATCGGGCACGCGGGTACCCCGTCACGTCCGGGGTACACCCGGCGGCCCTACGGCCGGATCCGCCCCTGGTGGCGGACGAGCAGCTCGACGGCGAGGGCGATCGCCACCGCCTCGACGGCGAGCAGGGTGAGCAGGATGAGCAGCTGGGTCGCGCCGGCCTGGAGCGGCCCCGCCCCGCCGAGCAGCACACCGACGAATGCGCCCGGCAGGGTGACCAGCCCGACCGTGCGGGTCTGGTCCAGCGCCGGGATGAGGGCCTGCCCGGCGGCCGGCCGGCAGATCTCCAGCGCGGCGTCGCGGGGGAGCAGGCCCAGGGCCAGCCCAGCCTCGTACTCGCCGTGCCGGGTGCGCAGCTCGTCGAGGGTCCGCCGGCCGGCAAGGCTCGTCGCGGTCATCGCGCCGCCGATCAGGATGCCTGCCGTCGGCAGCACCACCAGCGGCGTGGCGGGCAGGGCCCGGCTGCCCAGGAGTACGGCGAGACTCGGCACCACCCCGACCGCGATGGCCAGCGGCGCGACCCGACGCGGGCCCGCCGGACCGATCCGTCGGGCCGCGGTGAAGCTGGCGACCGCGTACATGAGCAGGATGAACGCCACGGTGCTCCACCAGGCCCGCAGCACCGCGACGATGACCAGCGAGACGGCGCCGAGCTGGACGGTGGCCCGGCCCGCCGCGGCCAGCACGGCTCGGGCCCGGCCGAGCCCGGATAGCCGCAGCACGGCGGCGCCGGCCAGGGTGAGCCCGGCGAGGGCGACCACCAGGGTCGGCCCGATCGGCACGGTGCCGCTGCTCACCGCCCCGCCGCTCATCGGCCGGCCTGGGGCTCGTCGCGGGGGAGGTCGTCAGCGCCGGCCACGTGATGATCGTATTCGGGCCACCCGGCCGGCGCACGTGACCGGCTCGCCGCCGGGCGGTGGCCCGACCTCCCGGCGGCGGGCTGGATCAGCGCGCGTCGGCCGGGGCAGGCCCGCGCGTTCGGTGCCGCCCGGTCAGGCCTGCGGCTGCGCGATGTTGACCATCCAGCCGATGCCGAACCGGTCCACGCACATGCCGAACTCGTCGCCCCACATCTGCTTCTCCAGCGGCACCGCGATGGTCCCGCCCTCGGCGAGCTGCTTCCAGTAGCCGCGCAGCTCGTCGGCGTCGTCGCCGCTCAGGCTGATCGAGATGTTGTTCCCGGGGCTGTATTCCATCTCCGGCGGGGTGTCGGAGGCCATCAGGGTGAACCCCCGGTCGGTCTCCAACATGGCGTGCATGACCTGGTCGGCCACCGCCGGATCCGGGTTGCCGAACTCGCCGAACGTGCTCAGCGTCAGGTTGCCGCCGAACACCTGCTGGTAGAACTCCATGGCCTGCCGCGCGTTGTCGCGGAAGCTGAGGTACGGGTTGAGCCGAGACGCCATTGTGCGACCCTCCTTCGTCCTTGACGAGGGTCATCGTCGCAGCCGGGTCCGACAGTGACAACAACACGTGCCGGGCGAGTCGGATCGAAACGGACGCGGTGGGGGTGGCGCCGTTGCCACCCCCACCGCTCTCCCCGCCGGCGCGTCAGTCCTCCTGGAAGGACTGCCGCACCACACCCCCCACCAGGGCGCACCAGGTGGTGGTGCTGACCTTGCCGTTCGGGTCCAGACCGTGCAGGTGCTGCAGGTCCTTCAGCGCCTTCTTGGTCACGTAGTCGTACTCGCCGGTGATCGCCACGTCGGCGTAGCCCTTGGAGTTGAGCATGAACTGCACCGCGCTCACCGGGATCCCGGTCGCGTCCTTGTCCAGCTCGGGCGCCAGGGTCTCCCAGGTCGGCGCGGTGAGGGTGGCGTCGATGTCGACCGGGATGCCGTTGCGGGCCTGCCAGTCCTGCACTGCGGCGACGGTGGCGGCGTCGAAGACGCCGTTGACCGGCACGGTGTAGCCGCGGAAGGTGAGCAGGTACTGGGCGACGCGGACCACCGGGCCGCCGACGAACCGCCAGATGTCCGGCCACCGGCGGGCCGGCACGTCGGCCAGGTGCGTGCCGAGCTTGGCGAAGACCCGGCGGCGCAGGGTGGGGAACTCCCGGTAGAACATCGCGCCGGGGCACAGCGTGGCCCGGAAGTCCCAGTGGCCGAAGATGTCGTGCGCGTGCAGGCCGTACTGCTGGCAGATGGTGGTGCAGAGCTTGACCAGCGAGTCGAGCAGTTCCTGCGGCGGCGTGTCGGTGACGTACGTGCCCTCGTTCTCGATGCCGATGGCCCGGCCGTTCTCGCCCGGACAGTGCGCCGAGATCATCTGCCGGTCGCCGGCCTGGAGCCGCTCCAGGCTGCCGTGCCGGCCCTCCAGGACGTGCCCGCCCCGGCTGACCGTGAAGTGCTGCCCGGTGTCCGACCACCGGTTGCCGTCCATGTGCAGGTCCTGGCAGTCACGGGCCAACTGCTTGGCGTGCTCCTCGGAGTAGTCCGTGACGTTCGGGAACGCCATGTGGTGCACGATGATCTTGTTGGTGGCGATGGCGCTGATCGACAGCGGGTCCGCCGGCGGGCGCGCGCCCCACTCGTCGCAGCTGATGATCCAGTCGAGGTTCGCGCCGGGCGCGGCCTGCGCGGCGGCCGGGAAGGCGAGTTCGCTCCCGACGACCGCGACCGCGGCGGCGCCGAATCCGGCCCGCAGCAGGGTACGGCGGTCGAGCTCAGGGTGGTTGAAATGCATGTCGTCTCCTCCGCGGCCGGGCAAGGACCAGGGCATGAAAAGGAACTTCAAGAGCCGCGCGTGGCACGGAGGATATTGCCAACGGTGTGCCTCGCGCTAGAGGTTGACGCCGACCAGAATCGATCCGCAGGCGACTGCGGACGGTCGAATGTGGGCCAGCCCGCGCAACTCGGGCGGGCACCGGAGCGGCGCGCACGGCTGCGCGCCGGTCCCCATCGGACCTCCCCGCCCGCCCGCGCCCCCGACCCTCGCCGACCACCGCCCGGGCCGGATCGTGTCGGGTGAACCGCGCGTCAGGTCGGCGGGCCTGCCGGTCGGACGGACCGTCAGGCTCCGCGGTGCCGGTGCCCGACCCCCAGGTCATCGCGGTTGGAAACGTTTTCGTAACGAGCTCTTGACCTGACCGTCGGATCAGGCGCAGACTCCCGGAAACGTTTACAGCAGGCAGGTGGAGGTGCAGGGCGTGGGTCGTAAACGTTTACCGGAGTCGGCCGACGGCCGGCCCACCGTCCACACCGTCGCCGCCCGCGCCGGTGTCTCCATCGCGTCCGCCTCCCGCGTGCTCAACGGCGTCGGCGGCAGCCCGGAGACCGTCCGCAAGGTCCGCGCGGCGGCGGCCGAGGTCGGGTACGTGCCCAACGCCATCGCCCGCTCGCTCCAGTCGCAGCGCACCGGCCTGGTCGCGCTCGCCGTCGAAGACATCGGCAACCCGGTCTACGTCGAGATGATGCGGGCCATCGAGTCGGTGGTCGCCGCCTCCGGTCGGCAACTGCTCGTGCACGCCACCGGCGGGCAGATCGCCAACGAGACCGCGCTGCTGCGCCGGCTCGCCCACCGCTACGTCGACGGGATGATCGTCTCGCCGATCCGGGTCACCGACGACCATCTCGCCGCCCTGGTGGACAGCCCGGTGCCGGTGGTCGTGGTCGGGCAGCTCGGCGCCGACGCGCCGGTGGACAACGTGCGCACCGACTCGCGTACCGGCGTGGCGCTGGCCGTCGACCACCTGGTCGCGGCCGGGCGGCGGCGGATCGGGTTCGTCAACGGCCCGCTCGACACCGTCCCTGGCGCCGCCCGCGACGCCGGCTTCCGGGCCGCCCTGGCCGCGCACGGCATCGACCTCGACGAGCGGCTCGTCGAGGTCGGCGACTTCCGGTACGCCGCCGGCCGCGCCGCCACCGAACGGCTGCTCGCCCGGGCCTGCCCCGACGCCCTGGTCTGCGCCAACGACCTGATCGCCGTCGGCGCCCTGCACGCCCTGCTCGCCGCCGGCCACCGCGTCCCGCAGGACGTCGCGCTGGTCGGCATGGACGACACCGAGCTGGCCCGGATGATGTTCCCGCAGCTGTCCAGCGTCTCCCTCGGCTCCGCCGAGCGTGGTCGGCGCGCCGCCGAACTGCTGCTGCAACGCATCGCCGACCCCACCCTGCCGCCCCGGCGGGAGCAGGTCGCGCCCAGCCTCGCCGTCCGCGCCTCCAGCGCCACGGTCGCCACGACCGGCGCGGAGCTGCCCGCGCCGCGTACCCCGGAGGTGACGGCATGACGACCCTGGCCGAACGTCCCGACGTCGCCCGCGGCGACGGGCCGCGCGTGGCCCGGTCCCGGTCCGACCGGCTGGGCATCTACCTGCTGCTGCTCCCGTCGCTGCTGCCGATCGTGGTGCTGTCGGTCTTCCCGCTGGTGCGGGGCATCTACCTGGGCTTCACCGACGCCCGCGCCGGACGCCACGTCGAGATCAGCTTCACCGGGCTGGCCAACTACCGGGAACTCCTCGGCGACGAGCTGTTCTGGAACTCGTTCAAGATCGGCCTGCTCTGGGCGGTCGGGGTGACCGTGCTGCAGTTCCTGCTCGCCCTCGGCCTGGCCCTGCTGCTCAACCAGCAACTGCGCTTCCGCGGCCTGGCCCGGGTGCTGGCCGTGGTGCCCTGGGCGATGCCGCCGGTCGTGGTCGGCATCCTGTGGAAGCTCGTCTACCACCCCGACGCCGGCCTGCTCAACGAGTTCTTCCACCGGGTCGGCGCCGACGCGCTGCGCACCAACTGGCTCGGCGACTTCAGCACCGCCCTGCCCGCGGTGATCCTGGTGGGCGTCTGGGCCGGCATGCCGCAGACCACCGTCGTACTCCTGGCGGGGTTGCAGGGCGTGCCGCGCGAGCTGCACGAGGCGGCCGCGGTCGACGGCGCCAGCACCTGGCACCGGTTCCGCAGCGTCACGCTGCCCGCGATCACCCCGGTGATCGTGGCGATCACCTCGCTCGACTTCATCTGGAACTTCAACTCGTTCGGCCTGGTCTACGTGCTCACCGCGGGCGGGCCGGGCGGCAAGACAATGCTGCCGATGCTCTTCGCCTACGAGGAGGCGTTCCGCTACGGCAACTACGGCTACGCCGCCGCCCTCGGCAACGTCATGGTCGTGATCATCGTCGCGCTGCTCGCGGTCTACCTGCGACGCCGACTGAGGGAGGCGAACTGACATGTTCGGAAAGCCGACCCGCACCGGGCGGGCCCTGCAGTACGTCGCGCTGACCGGCTACCTGATCTTCCTCGGGTTCCCGCTGGTCTGGTTGCTGTCCACCGCGTTCAAACCGCCCCGGGAACTGGTCCAGCTGCACCCCACGCTGATCCCCAGCAACCCGACCGTGCAGAACTTCGTGCAGGCCTTCACCGAGCAGCAGCTCGGCCGCGCCGCGCTGAACAGCCTCCAGGTGTCGCTCGCCTCGGCGGTGCTCACCGTGCTGGTCGCGCTGCCCGCCTCGTACGCCCTCGCCCGGTTCCGCACGAAGCTCGGCACCGTCGCGCTCGGCTGGGTGCTGCTGTCGCAGCTGTTCCCCTTCGTGCTGCTGATCATCCCGATCTTCCTGATCCTGCGGCAGGTCGGGCTGGCCAACACGCACGCCGGGCTGGTGCTGATCTACGTGGTCTGGGCGCTGCCGTTCGCCCTGTGGATGCTGCAGGGCTTCGTCCGCAACATCCCGCGCGACCTGGAAGAGGCCGCCGCCGTCGACGGCGCCAGCCGGCTGCAGGTGCTGCGCCGGGTGGTCTTCCCGCTGCTCGCGCCGGGCATCGTGGCGACCGCGCTGTTCTCCTTCATCTCCGCCTGGAACGAGTTCTTCTTCGCCCTGGTGCTGGTCAAGACGCCCGAGCTGGCGACCCTGCCGGTCGCGCTGGCCCGGTTCGTCGGCATCGAGGGCACCGCCCGGCTCGGCCCCCTGGCGGCCGGATCCCTGCTCGCCACCCTGCCCAGCCTGATCTTCTTCGCGTTCATGCAACGCCGGCTCTCGTCCGGGTCGCTCGCTGGCGCGGTCAAGGGCTGAACCGCATCCCCCACCCACCACCAAGGAGGAAACCCCCATGCACCGTCGTAGATTCGGCCGACTCGTCGCGGCCGCCGCGGTCGCGGCCGTCGGCCTCGGCTCCCTCACCGCGTGCGGTGACGGCGGCGGCGAGGACGACCCGTCGTCGTCCGGCCCGGTCAAGCTGCGCTTCCTGAGCCTGGCCTGGCAGAAGGAGTCGCTGCAGGCCAACAAGGACCTGGTCGCCAAGTGGAACAGCGAACACCCGGACATCCAGGTGGAGTACGTCCAGGGCGACTGGAACTCGATCCACGACCAGCTGGTCACCTCGTTCGAGGGCGGCGACGCCGCCGACATCGTGCACTACGAGGCCTCGGCGATCGGCGAGTTCAGCAAGCAGGGCTACCTGACCGACGTCTCCAAGCTGCTCAGCGACGACTTCAAGAGCCAGATCGATCCGGGCGTCTGGGACACCGTCACCTTCGACGGCAAGGTCACCGGCGTGCCGTTCCTGCTGGAGTCGCAGGTCGTCATCGCCAACAAGAAGCTGCTCGACGCCGCCGGCGTCGCCGTCCCGCCCGCCGACGGTGGCTGGACCTGGGACGAGTTCCAGGCCAACGCGCAGAAGCTCACCAAGCCCGGCCAGTACGGCGTGGCCTGGGCGCTCAAGTCGCCGACCAACCGGGTGATGAACCTGGCGCTGAACTACGACGGCAAGTTCTTCTACACCGACGGCGGCAAGACCGAGGTGAAGGTCGGCGACGCGGAGAAGGAGGTGCCGAAGCGGATCCACGACATGCTCTACACCACCAAGTCCGCCTCCCCGGAGGCGCTCGGCATGAGCGGCGCGGACACCCTGCCCGGCTTCTTCGGCGGCAAGTACGCCATGCTCCCCGGCTCGGTCTCGCTGCGCCAGCAGATGGTCGAGCAGGCCCCCGCCGGCTTCGAGTGGGTGACCCTCCCGCCGATCAAGGGGCTGTCCAGCAAGCAGGCCGCCAACCCGCAGACGCTGTCCATCTCCGAGGACAGCAAGCACAAGAAGCAGGCCGCGCAGTTCCTGGAGTGGTTCCTCAACCCGACCAACATGGCCACCCTTGCCAAGGGTGACTGGCTGGTGCCCACCGGCAAGCAGGCCAACCAGGAGCTGGTCAAGCTCACCGAGGGCAAGCAGGGCTGGGACGTCGCCGCCGACAGCGCCGCCGACCTGACCGTTGCCCCGTTCCAGAAGGCCGACGGCTACCCGGAGTGGAAGACCAAGTACGCCACCCCGGCGCTGCAGCAGTACTTCGCCAACAAGATCACCCTGGACCAGCTCGGCACGCAGCTGGTCGACGGGGGCAAGCAGGTGCTGAGGTAACCATGTCACTCTTGCTCGACAAGTCGGTCGGCTGCCTGGTCGGCGCCGCGGTGGGCGACGCCCTCGGCGGGGCCACCGAGACGGCCCTGCCGGAGCAGATCCGCGCCCGCTTCGGCGGCTGGGTCGAGGGGATCGTGCCCCCGTACCACGCCGACTGGGCCACCGCGCGGCCACTCGCGCCGTACCACAAGGGCGACGGGCACATCACCGACGACACGCTGATGACCCACGCCCTGGTCCGCGCGTACGCGGCCAAACGGGACCACCTCGACGCGTACGACGTGGTGGAACTGCTCGTTCCCGACCTGATCGAGCGGGTGGTGTACATCCCGGACCTGGAGCGGGAGGGGGTGACCTTCCACCGGCTGGCCGCGGCCGAACGGTGGTTGGTCACCCGCCTGCACCACGCGCACGCCGACCCCCGGGAGGCCGGCGTGGGCAACATCGTCAACTGCGGCGCCGCCATGTACATGGCCCCGGTCGGCATCGTCAACGCCGGCGACCCGGCGGGGGCGTACGCGGAGGCGGTGGAGCTCACCGGGGCGCACCAGCACAGCTACGGACGGGAGGCCGCGGCGGTGTTCGCCGCCGCGGTCGCCGCCGCCGCGGCACCCGGCGCGGGCGTCGACGACGTCATCGCCGCGGCCCTCGACCTGGCCCGCGACGGCACCCGCGCCGCCGTCGACGCGGTGGTCAAGGAGGCCCGCGGGCACGACGACTGGAAGGCCGCCATCCCCGCGCTGCGCGCCGCCGTCGCCCCCTACGACACGGTGGGGGAGGAGTACCGCAGCCCGGGCCTGGGCGCCCGCCGGCCCAGCCGGCTGCACGCCATCGAGGAACTGCCGGTGGCGCTGGGCATGCTGGTGGTGGCCCGCGGCGACTACCGGTCGGCGGTGCTCGGCTCGGTGAACTACGGCCGCGACGCCGACTCCACCGCCACCATGGCCGGCGCGATCGCCGGGGCGCTCGGCGGCGCGGCGGCCGTCCCGGCCGAGTGGTCGCAGGCGGTCGCCGCCGCGTCCCGCACCGACCTGGTCGAGCCCGCCCGGGTCCTCGCCCAGGTGGCCACCGAGGTCTTCGACCGCGACCGGGAGCGGTTCGCCCGCCGCGCCGAACGCTTCGGCGGGCTGGCATGACCGCTGCGGACGCGAGCGGCGGCGCGACGGCCGGCCCGGCGCGCGGGCTGCGGCTGACCTGGGTGCAGCCCGAGGACCTGCTGCCGCACGAGCTGGCCGCGAGCCGCGACGAGGGCCGCGACGTCACCGCCCTCGCCGACCGCTGGACGGCGGCCAGCGGCGACGTCACCGCCCCGGTCAGCGGAGCCTCACCCGTGCCGGCGTCACCGCGGCTGCGCGCCCTCGCCGTCGACCTGCTCGACGCCGCCGACGCGCTGCCCGGCCCCGGCACCGCGCACGAGCCCGACGACCTCGACGCGGTCCGCGCGACCTGGCCGAGCACCTGGCACCTGCCGACCAGCGTCGAGCGGGACCGGCTGCACGGCGCCTGGCTCGGCCGGGCGGCCGGCTGCCTGCTCGGCAAGCCGGTGGAGAAGATCCCCCGCCACGGGATCCGGGAGATCCTCACCGCCACCGGCCGTTGGCCGCTGCGCGGGTGGTTCACCGCGCAAGGGCTGCCGGCCGAGGTGGCCGACCGCTGGCCGTGGAACCGGCGCAGCGCCCCCACCAGCCTCGCCGAGAACATCGCCGGCATGCCCGAGGACGACGACCTCAACTTCGCGCTGCTCGCGCTGCGCATCCTGGAGACGTACGGGCCGGACTTCACCAGCGCCGACGTGGCCCAGGCCTGGCTGGACTGGCTGCCCGCCGGGCGGGTCTTCACCGCCGAACGGGTCGCCTACCGCAATCTGCTGCTCGGCCTCACCCCGCCGGCCACCGCCCGCCGGCACAACCCGTTCCGGGAGTGGATAGGCGCGCAGATCCGCACCGACGTGTACGGCTGGACCAACCCCGGCCGCCCCGACCGGGCCGCCGAGGCGGCCTGGCGGGACGCCGCCGTCAGCCACGTCCGGGCCGGGGCGTACGGGGCGATCTGGGTGGCCGCCCTCGCCGCGGCGGCACCGGTCGCCGCCAGCATCGACGAGGTGCTGGACGTGGGCGAGTCGGTGCTGCCCCCGGACAGCCGGTTCACCGCCGCGATCCGGGAGGCGCGCGCCCTCGGCGCCGGCACCGACGACTGGGAGAGCATCGTGGACACCCTCTACGCCCGGCACGGGCACCTGCACTGGGTGCACGTCCGCAACAACGCCGCCCTGGTCGCCGCGGCCCTCGCGTACGGGCGCGGCGAGCTGGAGCGGTCCATCTGCGCGGTCGTCTCCGGCGGCTGGGACACCGACTCGACCGGCGCCACCGTCGGGGCGGTCACCGGGGCGCTCAACGGCGCGTCCCGCCTGCCCGGGCGCTGGGTCGCCCCGTTGCGCAACCGGCTGGCCAGCAGCATCGCCGGCTTCGACGGCATCGGGTTCGACGAGCTGGCCGGCCGCACGCTCGCCCTGGCCCGGCGGGAGGCGCCGTGAGCGAGCGGAGCGAGCGAACCATCAGGCTCAGAAGCGGGGCGGCGGCGTGAGCGCACGGGTGATCGTGGTCGGCAGCGCCAACCTGGACCTGGTGGTGACCACACCGCAGCTGCCCAAGCCCGGCGAGACGGTGCTCGGTGACCACTTCCGCACCGTGCCCGGCGGCAAGGGCGCCAACCAGGCGGTCGCCGCCGCCCGGGCCGGCGCGGACTGCGCCTTCATCGGCGCGGTCGGCGCCGACGACTTCGGGGTGCAGCTGCGGGACAACCTGACCGCCGCCGGCGTGGACGTGCGCGGCCTGCGCACCGTCGACGGACCCTCCGGCGTCGCGCTGATCGCCGTCGACCACGCGGCGGAGAACTGCATCGTCGTCGCCCCCGGCGCTAACGCCGCCCTGACCGACCTGCACGCCGCCGACCGGGCGGCGGTCGGCGCGGCCGACGTGCTGCTGCTCCAGCTCGAGGTGCCGCTGGCGGCCGTCACCCAGGCCGCCGACCGGGCCCGCGCCGAGGCCACCACCGTGGTGCTCAACGCCGCCCCGGCCCGCCCGCTCCCCGACGACCTGCTCAACCTCGTCGACGTGCTGGTGGTCAACGAACACGAGGCGGCCGTCGTCGCCGGGATGTTCGTCGACGAGCCCGCCGCCCTGCTCGACGCGCTGGTGACGCTGGTGCCCCGGGTGGTGCTGACGCTCGGCGCCCGCGGCGCCGCCTACGCCGACCGGCACGGCACCCGCCTTCAGGTGCCCCCGCCGGCGATCGACGCGGTGGACACCACCGCGGCCGGCGACGCGTTCACCGGCGCCCTCGCGGTCGCCCTCGCCGAACGCGGCGGCACCCTCACCGCCACCACCGCGCCGGCCGTGCTGCGCTGGGCCTGCGCCGCCGGGGCGGCCTGCGCCCAACGTCCCGGCGCGTCCACCGCGCTGCCCGACCGGGCCGCCATCGACGCCCTGTACGCCGCGACCTACGGAGCGGAAGAGTGAACGAGCGTAGCGAGCGAACCAGCAAGCCCAGCACGGTCGAGCCGCCTGCCGGCGCCGACCGCGGGGCAGGCGGCGGCGTGAGCTTCAATCCGTACGTCCCGCGCCCCATCGACCGGCCCACTGAGGTGCCGCTCGGGGGGCACGCCGACCTGACCACCCTGGACGAGGCGAAGATCTTCGCCGCCCCGGAGGACCCGGCCGACTGGCCCGCCTGGCGCGACCAGCTCACCCGCTGGCGGGCCGACGCCCGGGCCCGGCTCGCCTACACCGGCGAGCACTACGACGAGATCAGCGGGGACTGCTTCACCGTCTGCCTCGCCTGGCTGTGGGACGAGACCCTCTACGACCACGACCGGGGCGTGTTCACCGTCGACGCGTTCCTCGACGCGGCCCGCCGCGACTTCGGCGGCTTCGACGGGGTGGTGCTCTGGCACGCGTACCCGGTGATCGGGCTGGACGCGCGCAACCAGTTCGACTGGTACCGGGACGTCCCCGAGCTGCCCGACGTGGTCCGCGCGTTCCAGGCCCACGGGGTGCGGGTGTTCGTCGACTACAACCCGTGGGACACCGGCACCCGACGGCAGCCCGGAACCGACGCGGAGGAGGTCGCCGCGCTGGCCGCCACCCTCGGCGTCGACGGGGTCTTCCTGGACACCCTCAAGGAGGGTGCCGGCGAGCTGCGCAAGACCCTCGACGCCGTCCGCCCCGGCCTGGTCCTCGAGGGCGAGAGCCGGGTGCCGTTGGCCCGGATCGCCGACCACGCCATGTCCTGGGCGCAGTGGTTCGCCGACTCCGACGTGCCCGGCGTGCTGCGGGCCAAGTGGTTCGAGCGGCGGCACGTCCTGCACCACACCCGCCGCTGGCACCGCAGCCACCTCGATGAGCTGCACTCCGCCTGGCTCAACGGCTGCGGCGTGCTGGTCTGGGAGAGCGTCTTCGGTGTCTGGGTCGGCTGGAACGACCGGGACAAGGCCGTGCTGCGCGCCATGCGGCGGGTGCAGGCCAGCCACGCGGCGTGGCTGCGGGCCGAGGACTGGGTCCCGCTCGCCGACCACCCCGGCACCGGCCAGGTGTACGCCTCCCGCTGGACCCGCGACGGCCGGCCGCTGTGGACGGTGGTCAACCGGGGCGCGGACCACGACGGCCCCTGGCTGCTCACCGACGCCCGGCCCGGCCGCTTCGTCGACCTGGTCACCGGCGCCGAGCTGACCGTCACCGAACTCGAGGACGGGCGGGTCGCCGTCGGCGGGCCGCTGCCCGCCGGGGCGATCGCCGCCGTGACCGCCACCGACACGCCCGTGCCGCGGCACGAGCCACCGACCGGTGACCCGTCCTTCCCGGCCCGCGCCGCCGTGCGCGCCCGCACCCCGTGGTCGCCCCTCGCGGCCCTGCCCGCCAGCATGGTCACCGTCGACGGCGGCCACCACGAGCTGACCGTCCGCCACCGGGTCCGGGAGACTGGCCTGTACGGCGAGGCGCCCTACGTCGACGAGTGGAAGCCGCTGCCGCCGCGCCTGCACCACACCGGCGCCCTGCGTCGCCCAGTCCGGCTCGGCCGCTTCGCCATCGACACCCACGAGGTCACCCACGGCCAGTACGCCCGCTTCCTCGCCGCCACCGGCTACCGGCCGGTCCGGCCGGAACGGTTCACCGCCGGGCAGGGACCCGCCGACGCCCCGGTCACCGGCGTCGACCTGGCCGACGCCCGGGCGTATGCCGACTGGGCCGGGCTGCGGCTGCCCACCGAGGACGAGTGGCAGGTCGCCGCCGAGGCGGGACTGCTCGCGCGCCGGGAACCGCTGGTGTGGAACCTGACCGAGAGCGAACACTCCGACGGGCGTACCCGGTTCGTCATCCTCAAGGGCGGCTGCGCGTACCGGGCGGAGGGCTCGGACTGGTACCTCGACGGCGGCCCGCAACCGCCCGAGGTGTCGGTGAAGCTGCTGCTCACCGGCGCCGGCCTCACCCGCTCCGACTCGATCGGCTTCCGCTGCGCCGCCGACCTGCCCGCCGAAGGAACCCACCGATGAGCAGACCCTGGCGCACCGGCGCCGTCCTCGTCGCCCTGCTGACCGCCGTCGGGCTCACCGGCCTGGCGCCCGAGACCGCCGTCGCGGCCAAGGATCCCGCCGGCACGCTCCGCACCGCCACCGCCCCCTCACCGGCCCTCGGCGGCAGCATCGACTACACCGTCTACCTCCCGTACGGCTACACCGACCCCGCGCAGGCCGCCACCCGCTACCCGGTGCTGTACCTGCTGCACGGGCGCGGCGACACCATGCAGGCGTGGACCCGGATCAAGGCGGACCTCGACCGGCTGATCGCCGACCGGCAGGTGCCACCGGTAATCGTCGTGCTGCCCGACGCACCGTGGAGCAGCCGCGGCAGCTGGTACGTCGACTCCGCGTACACCGGCGCCGACAACCCGGGCCGCCCCGTGGAGACCGCACTCACCCGCGACCTCGTCACCCACGTCGACGCCACCTACCGCACCGCCGCGCACCGGAACGCCCGGCTCATCGGCGGCTACTCGATGGGCGGCGCGGGCGCGCTGCGCTACGCCCTCGCCCACCAGGACCTCTTCGCCAACGCGCTGGTGCTCAGCCCCGCCGTCTACCAGCCGCTGCCGCCGGCCGACTCCTCGGCCCGCGAGTTAGGCGCCTTCGGCGACGGCGACCAGCTCTTCGCCGACGACGTCTACCGGCGGCTGAACTACCCGGCCCTGCTCCCCGGCGTCGACCCGGAGTCCCCGGTCCGGATGTTCCTCGCCGTCGGCGACGACGAATGGGCCAACCCGGACCCGGCCGACGCCGTCCACGACCTCGACTACGAGGCCGCCACCCTCTACAACACCATTCGGCGCACGGACGGCATCGCCGCCGAGTTCCGCGTCCTCGACGGGGGACACGACTGGGACGTCTGGCGCCCCGCCTTCGTCGCCGGCCTCACCCACCTCGCCGCCACCCTGAGCGTCACCCCGCCGGCCGGGCTGCCCGCCCCGCTGCACGGCACCGGCGGCGCGGACTGGGCCGGCGGGGTCGCCGCCCACCCCGACGGCGACGTCACCCTCGGCTACGCGGCGTCCGGCAGTATCGCCGGCCAGCCGTACGCCGGCGGCCTCGACGCCGTGGTCACCCGGCTCGCCGCCGACCGCACCACCGCCCGCTGGACCACCCAGTTCGGCACCGCCGCCAACGACCGGCTCTACGGGACGGTGCCGCTGTCCGACGGGAGTGTGCTCACCGCCGGCTACACCCGCGGCGACCTCGACGGCCGACACCCGGGCAGCCCGGCGGACGACGGGTTCGTGGCGAAGCTGACCGCCACCGGGCAGCGCGCCTGGCTCACCCAGGCCGGTGACCCGGCCAAGGCCGACCGCTTCTACGCCCTCGCCGCCGCCCCGGACGGTGGCGCGTACGTCGCCGGCTACACCAGCGGCGCGTTCGGCGGCACCAGCGCCGGAGACAAGGACGCCGTGCTCGCCCGGATCGCCCCGGACGGCACGCTCGCCTGGACCCGCCAGTTCGGCGGCCCCGGCGAGGACAAGGCGTACGCCGTCGCCGTCGGCCCCGACGGCGTCTACGTCGCCGGCGGCACCTCCGCCGCCCTGCCCGGCACCACCCCGCTCGGCGGCGCCGACGGCTGGCTCGCCCGGTTCACCCCCGACGGCACCCGCGACTGGCTCACGGTCGCCGGCGGCGACGGGGACGACCTGCTCGGCGGCGTCACCGTCACCGGCGCCGGCCAGATCGTGGCCACCGGCACCACCTCCGGCGACGTGCTGACCGTGGCGTACACCAGCAAGGGCGCGCAGCGCTGGCGGACGGTCACCGGCGGGCGCGGCGCGGACGCCGGCACCGACGTCCTGGCCCTGGCCGACGGCTCGCTCGCGGTGGTCGGCTTCACCGGCAGCACGCTCGGCGTGCCGGCCGGCGGGGCGGACGTGCTCACCCTGCGCCTCGACGCCCGGGGCCGGCAGCTCGCCGTCGCCCAGTACGGCACGGCCCGCGACGACGCGGCCGACCCATTCGGCGAGGAGAACGTCTACGCCACCCTGGCCCCCGACGGCCGGCTGCTGGTCAGCGGCCGCACCGCCGGCACGCCCACGGGCGGCGCCGCCCTCGGCAACGGCGACGTGTTCCTCGCCGCCGTCGACCCGGCGAAGGGAACACCATGACCGCGCCCGCCCCGCTGCACGGCATCAAGGTGGTCGACCTGGCCACCCTCTTCGCCGGCCCGCTCGCCGCCGCGTTCCTCGGCGACTTCGGCGCCGACGTGGTCAAGGTCGAGCACCCGGCCAAACCCGACCCGTCGCGCGGGCACGGCCCCGCCAAGGACGGCGTCGGCCTCTGGTGGAAGGTGCTCGGCCGCAACAAGCGGACCGTCACGCTCAACCTGTCGGATCCGCAGGGCGCGGAGCTGCTGCGCCGGCTGCTCGCCGACGCCGACGTGCTGGTGGAGAACTTCCGCCCGGGCACCCTGGAACGCTGGGGCCTCGGCCCGGACGAGCTGTACGCGGTCAACCCGCGCCTGGTGATCGCCCGGATCAGCGGCTTCGGCCAGGTCGGCCCGTACGCGCCCCGGCCCGGGTTCGGCACCCTCGCCGAGGCGATGAGCGGCTTCGCCGCCGCCACCGGGGAACCGGACGGGCCGCCCACCCTGCCCCCGTTCGGGCTGGCCGACTCGGTCACCGCGCTCGCCGCCGCGTACGCGGTCATGCTGGCCCTGCGCGGCCGCGACCTGACCGGCCGGGGCCAGGTGGTCGACCTGGCCATCATCGAACCGATCATGGCGATGCTCGGCCCGCAGATCACCTGGTACGACCAGCTCGGCTACGTGCAGCCCCGGCTCGGCAACCGGTCCAACAACAACGCCCCGCGCAACACCTACCGCTGCGCCGACGGCCGCTGGGTGGCCGTGTCCACCAGCGCGCAGAGCATCGCCGAGCGGGTCATGCGCCTCGTCGGCCGCCCCGAACTGGTCGACGAGCCCTGGTTCGCCACCGGCACCGGCCGGGCCGCGCACGCCGACGAACTCGACGCCGCACTCGGCGCCTGGGTGGCCCAGCGGGACCGGGACGAGGTGGTGGCCGCCTTCGAGGCGGCCCAGGCGGCCGTCGCGCCCGTCTACGACGTCCGCGACATCCTCACCGACCCGCAGTACGCGGCGCTCGGCACCGTCCTCACCGTCCCCGACGAGGAACTCGGCGAGGTACGGATGCAGAACGTCCCGTTCCGGATGTCGGCCACCCCCGGCGAGATCCGGCACGCCGGTCGACGCCACGGCCAGGACACCGACGAGGTGTTCCGGACGCTCGGCCTGACCGACGCGGAACTGGCCGCGCTGCGCGAGCGCGGGGTGATCTGATGCTGCTGACCTGGCTCTACGTGCCCGGGGACCGGCCGGACCGGTTCGCCAAGGCGGTCGCCTCCGGCGCCGACGCGGTCATCCTCGACCTGGAGGACGCCGTCGTCGCCGGTCGCAAAGCGTACGCCCGCGACGCCGTCGCCGAGTTCCTCACCGAACCGTCGCCGGTGCCGATCCAGGTCCGCGTCAACGAGCTGACCGGCCCGGACGTCGACGCCGACCTGGCCGCCGTCGCCGGCAGGCCGGGCCTGGCCGGGCTGCGCCTGCCCAAGGTGGAGTCCCCGGCGACCGTCGCGGCCGTCGCCGCCCGGGTCGACACCCCGCTGCACCCGCTGATCGAGTCCGCCGTCGGGCTGGAGTCCGCGTACCCGATCGCCGCCGCCCACCCGGCGGTGGCCTCGCTCGGCCTGGGCGAGGCCGACCTCCGCTCCGACCTGGGCGTCGCCGACGACGACGGCCTGCTCTGGGCCCGCGGCCGGATCGTCGTCGCGGCCCGCGCGGCCGGCCTGCCGCCGCCGGCCATGTCGGTGTACGCGAACGTCACCGACCTCGACGGGCTGGCCGCCTCCTGCGCGGTCGGCCGGCGGCTCGGCTTCCTCGGCCGGTCGGCCATCCACCCGCGACAGCTCCCGGTGATCGCCGCCGCGTTCCGCCCGGCCGAGCACGAGGTGGCCCGAGCCCGGGAACTGCTCACCGCCGTCGCCGAGGCGCAGACCCGCGACTCCGGCACCGTGGTGCTGCCCGACGGGCGGTTCGCCGACCGGGCGATGGTGGCCGCCGCCCGCCGGGTCGTCGACCTCGCCGCCCGCTACGCCACCTGACCGCCGGCGGGTGCCGGTACGAGATCGAACACGGCGAGCCCCGTGCTCGTGCCGTCGCCGGTACGGTGGCAGCCCCACGGTGCCCAGGTCCAGGCAGTCGCCGGACCGTCCAAGGTGGACCGTGCGGCACCTGCGAACCGAGATCCAGACGCGATCGAGGGGAGGCTCCCGGTGTCCATTGACGTTCACCCGGTTTCGGTGGGTACGGTGTACCGGATGATCACTCCCGCGCAGACGACGAACCGGCTGAACAAGGAGATCGGCGCCGTTGTGCGGCCGCTGGGCTTCCACGGCACTCGCGGGACCTGGTCGGTCGTCACGACCGGCGGCGTCGCACAGGTCAACGCCGGCCGGAGTGTGATGCGCAGCGTCGGCGGCGGCACGATCTTCGTCAACGTGAGCATCGGTGTGGTGCCGATTGCGTGGTGGGAGTACCTGAACTGGCGTGCCGCCCGCTGGGGCCAGCCTCCGATTCCGTTGGACAAGAAAGCTACGTCCTACCGGATCGGGTTCGTCGAGACCCGCCAATGCCCGGAGGGCAGTTACCACCACCTGCGCCTGGACCCTGACAAGTATCCGGCGACCGTGACGACGACTGAGGAGTTGGACCACGCTGCGGCGCTGCTGGTCGGTGCGGCCGACAAGCTCGCCCACACCGCGCTCGACCTGCTCCGGCCGGGCCGTTACCTCGAGGCGCTGCGCGGCATACCCGATTTCGGCGGCGCGATGTGGGAGCCGCTGGTGGTGCTGCTCGCCGAGGGCGGCCCGTCGGCCGAGCTTGATGCCGCGATCGAGGACATGCGTGCCGACTACGCCAACTACGGCTTCGGCCCACCCGACATGGAGGTCGAGTACGCCCGCCTGCGGGCCGCGGCGGCGGTGTGAGCGGCAAGGTCTGCGAGGAGACCAGCTAGTGCGGTAACCGCGGTGGCTGGGACTCTCTCGGCGGTGCGACTCACCCCTGCTTCTCCGCACGGGGCGTCCGGGTGAGCTGGTCGATGCGGCGGAGCCGGCCGTCCGGTGCCAGTTGGCCGAACATGTGGATCTCGGTGACGATGGCGCGGCCGCGTGCCTGCGCGTGCATGGTGTAGCGGGCCGCCACCCGGTCCCCGCAGACCAGCGCGTCGTGGATGTCGAGGTCGCACCCGGTCACCGTCCGGCGGGCCGGACGAGCGTGCGCCATCAGGCGATCCCGGTCGAGGTGCAGCCCGTCGGTGTACCAGGCGATGTCGGGGGTGTGGTAGCGGTCCATGACCACGCCTGGATCTTCGTCGCCGAAGGCCATCTCCCGCACGTACGACCGCAGGTAACCGGCCAGGTCTCGGCCCGGAACGGGGCCGGCTTCGCTCACCATGGGATCCTTCGATCGATTTATCTCTGACGTTCGTGTCAAGGCTAGGGGAGTTGGGTAGCCTTGACAACCGTGTCTGAGCAAAGTTCCCCCGAGCGGCGGCGACGCGTCCGCGCGGAGGCCCGGCGCAGCATCGCCGCGATCCTCGACGCCGCGATCCAGGTGCTCGGGGTACGGCCGCAGGCCACCGTGGAGGACATCGCCGCCGCGGCCGGGCTGTCCCGGCAGACCGTCTACGCGCACTTCCCGTCCCGCGACGCGCTCCTCACCGCCGTCTACCAGCGAATGACCGACGAGGTCCTCGCCGCCATGGACGCGGCGAAGCTCGACGAGGGGCCGGCGTCCGCCGCGCTGCGGCGCCTGCTGGCGGTGAGCTGGCGGACCGTCGACCGGTACCCGCCGCTTCCGGCGCCTCCCGGCGCGGCGGACGTCGAACTGCACCAACCGGTCTGCGACCGGCTCACCCGCCTGATCATTCGCGGCCAGCAAGCCGGCGAGTTCGACCCGGACGCGTCCCCGGACTGGCTCTTCGCCGCCACCGTCGCCCTCGGCCACGCCGGCTGGGCGGAGGTCACCGCCGGCCGGATGCCTGCCGACGAGGCGGCCGCCGCGGTGCAGGCCGCCGTCCTGCGGCTGTACGGCGCCGCCGGCTGATGGTCCGTAAGCCGACAGACGCGATCAGCGGATCCCGCCCGTCCGATGCCGCCCGTACGCTGGCGCGGCCGGCATGGGACAGGGGGAGTGGGATGGGTGATCGGCCACGGCTCGACCGGCGGAGTCTGCTCCTCGCCGCCGGCGGCCTCGCGGTCGCCGGGGTGGGGGTGCCCGTCGGCCTCGCCGCCACCTCCGCCACCACGCCGGGCAGCCCGAGTCGGGGCCGGCGTCCGATCAGCATGGCCATGCACATCCACGCCTCGTTCAGCGAGGGCATCGCCAGCTACGCCGCCCACCTCGACCAGGCCCGCCGCAACGACGTCGACGTCATCTGGTGGACCGACCACGACTTCCGCGTCGCCGCCCACGACCACCGGCGCACCGTCCACTTCGACGGCGTCGAGGAGGCCGAGGGCGGGCTCGCCTGGACCTGGCAGGCGTCCACCGAGGGCGGGCTCACCGCCTCCGCCGCCGACCACGTCGACCGCCCACGCAGCCCCGACGACCCCGGCAGGGCGCTGCGCCTCACCGCCACCGGCGACGGCATCCTCTGGTACACCGGCAAGGCGTGGAACTGGACGCACACCGGCAACATCTCGGACACCACGCTGCACCTCGACGTGCTGCCCGAGGCGTCCGGGCCGCAGGCGGCGCTGATCGTCGAGATCGCCCTCTCCCACCACCCGTCCGGCCCCGGCCGACCCGCCGGCCAACTCGTCCTGCGCTACCGCATCGGCGCCGGCCGGCGCGCGGCGCACACCACCGACGGGCTGTTCGGCACCGTCGACCTGCCTGCCAGGCCAGGGGAGTGGCAGCGGCACACCCTGCCCCTGCTGGCGGACGTCCGGCGACTCTGGCCCGGTCTGGTCGCCGGGGACAACTCGCTGCGCGGGCTACGCCTCGGGGTCAGCGTGCACGCCGGCGCGCAGGGCACGTTCGTCGTCGACCGGCTGGTCTTCGACCGCGCCCGCCGCGCCGGCCAGGCCGGCGAGGAGCTGCGCGCCGAGGTGCTGCGGGCGTACGAGGGGGCGTTCCCGGAGGTCACCCACCATCGGGCGTACGAGGTATCGCTGGTCCGGCACCTCAACTGGTTCGGCGGTGACCAGACGCTGCCGGAGTTCCCGTCGCCGCCGTACCGCGACAACGACTTGGCGAAGACCGAGCGGATGGTCGAGTTCCTGCACGCGCACGGCGGTGTGGTCTGCTGGAACCATCCGCTCGACGTGGAGCGGCGGGACTCGCTGGCGCGGCTGCTGGTGGACCGGAACGCGCTCGGCGTCGACCTGATCGAAATCGGTCGCGCGCCGCTGGACGATCACCTCTGGGCGTACGACGTGGCGGCCCGCAACGCGGTCCCGGTCACCGCGGTCGGGGTCACCGACGACCACGACGGCACCGACTGGCGGGCGGGGAAGGAGCGTCACCTCACGTACGTCTGGGCGTCCGCCACCGACCGGGACGCCCTGGTGGCGGCGCTGCGCGCCGGGCAGGCCTGGTTCACCGACCTGGCCCGTTACCGCGGTGCCCTCGACATCGAGGTCGGCGGCCGGACCGCGATGGGCGGCGTGCTGCTCACCGACGCCGCCGAGCTGACACTGCGCCTGCGTGCCAGCGACCTGCCGGCCGGCGGTTCGCTGGAGGTGGTCACCGGCACGGCGGACCTGGCCGGCCTCGCCGACCCGACCCCGGCGACCCGCACCAGCACGGTCCCTGCCCGCCAGCTCCGATCGGGCTGGCACGATCTGCGGGTCGAGCCGGGCGTCGGAGCGTACGTCCGCACCCAGGTCCGGGGGCGGGACGGGGCGATCGTCGGCGTCAGCAACCCGACCTGGCTGCTGCGCCAGGCGCCGCCGCGGGGCGTCCCCGCGGCCCGCCGCCTCCGGACCTGACTCAGGCCACGTCCACCGGGACCTTCTCCGCGCCGATGCGGCGGATCCGTTCGGTCCCCCACTCCCCGAGCGAGGCCAGCGCGGTGTTGAGGGTGACGCCGTGCTCGGTCAGGGAATATTCGACCTTCGGCGGGACCTCCCGGTACACCTCACGGTGCACGAGCCCGTCCTCCTCCATCTCCCGCAGATGCTGGATCAGCATCTTCTCGCTCACGCCGGGCAGCCCGCGCCGGAGTTCGGCGAACCGGCGGGTCCCGTGGTGGTGCAGCTCCCAGAGGATCAGGGCCTTCCACTTGCCGGACACCACATCCATCGCCGCGTCGATGCCGCACACGTAGGGGCCACGTCGCGCTGACGTTGCCATCCGCCCTCCTGCTTACCTAAAGGTAAGTACCTGACTAATTAGTCGGTACTGGCCAAACACTACCGGCAGCGGCAAGGTTCTTCCTGCACGACGAACACGAGGGAGTTCCCGAAACATGACGACGAACGACAGCGTCCAGGTGAGCGTGCTCGGGCTGGGCGCGATGGGTAGCGTGCTCGCCGCCACTCTGCTGAAGGCCGGACAACCGACGACGGTCTGGAACCGCTCAGCGGGAAAGGCGGACGGCCTCGTCGGGCTGGGGGCGCAGGCGTCAGCCACGGCGGGCGACGCGGTCCGGGCCAGCGGGCTGGTGATCGCCTGCCTGTTGGACCACGCGTCGGTCCACAAGGTGCTCGATCCGCTGACCGGAGACCTGGCCGGACGCACGTTGATCAACCTGACCACGACCTCACCGGAGCAGTCGCGCGAGCTGGCTGCCTGGGCCGCCGACGCCGGGATCGCCTTCCTGGACGGCGGCATCATGGCGGTGCCGTCCATGATCGGCCAGCCCGGGTCGTCGATCCTCTACAGCGGATCCGCCGACGTCTTCCACCGGTACCAGCCGCTGCTCGACGGGTGGGGCGCCAGCAGCTACCTGGGTGCGGACGCCGGGCTGGCGTCCCTGTACGACCTCGCCCTGCTCGCGGGCATGTACGTCATGTTCGCCGGGTTTCTGCACGGCGCCGCCATGGTCGCGCCGGCCGGTGTGACGGCGGGCGAGTTCGCCGCCCTGGCCGCACCCTGGCTCACCGCCATGACCGGCGCCTTCCACGGGTACGCCGCGGTCATCGACGGCGGGGACTACACGGTCGAAGGGAGGCAGAGTCTGGAATTCACCGCCCCCGCCCTCGGTGGCATCGTGGCCGCCAGCGCCGACCAGGGCATCAGCACAGAGGTGGTCGCCATGGTCCAGCGCCTCCTCGAACGGCAGGTCGACGCCGGCCACGGCAAGGAAGCCTTCGAACGAATCATCGAGAGCATCAGACTGCCGGCTTGATCCGTCGGTCGGCAGGTGACGCCGGGAGGTGGGGGTCCGGCGCCGGGTTTGCGTCCCGGTGATCCGCGGTATCCGTGGCCCATGCGTATCACCTCGTCAGTCCTGCACTCCTGGCCCGGGGCCCGGGGCCCGGGCCGTGCCGTGACACCGCGCCGGCAGGCCCGCCGTGCGGGGTGACTCCGCGGTCGACCAAGTGACCGCCGGGGCGTACCGGGTCCCCACCGACGCACCGGAGGCGGACGGAACCGCGGCCTGGGGCGCCACCACCCTGGTGCTGGTCCAGGTCCGGGCGGGCGGCGAGGTGGGCACCGGCTGGACGTACGCGGCGGCCGCCGCCGGCGAGCTGGTCAACGAACTGCTGGCCGGGGTGGTGACCGGGCGCGACGCGCTCGACGTCCCCGGCAGCTACCAGGCCATGCAGGCGGCGGTCCGCAACGTGGGCCGCCCCGGCGTCGCCGCCTACGCCATCTCCGCCGTCGACGTGGCGTTGTGGGACCTCAAGGCCCGCCTGCTCGGGATCCGCCTGGCCCGACTGCTCGGCCTGGTCCGGGAGGCGGTGCCGGTCTACGGCAGCGGCGGCTTCACCACCTACGACGAGGCGCAGCTGCGCGCCCAGTTCACCCACTGGGTGCACGAGCTGGGCATCCCGCGGGTGAAGATGAAGATCGGCGAGTCGTGGGGGACCCGCGTCGAGCGCGACCTGGCCCGGGTCGCCCGGGCGCGGGAGATCATCGGCCCGGACGCCGAGCTGTACGTCGACGCAAACGGTGGCTACCAGCGCAAACAGGCGATCCGGGTGGGGCGGGCGCTGGCCGACCAGGACGTACGGTGGTACGAGGAGCCGGTCTCCTCCGACGACCTGGCCGGCCTGCGGCAGGTGCGCGACGCCGTACTCCCCGACGTCGCCGCCGGGGAGTACGGCTACCACCTGCCCTACTTTGCCGCGATGGTCCGGGCGGGCGCGGTGGACTGCCTGCAGGCGGACGTCTCCCGGTGCGGCGGCATCACCGAGTGGCAACGGGTGGCCGCGGTGACCGCTGCGGACAACCTCCAGCTCTCCGGCCACTGCGCCCCGCACCTGCACCTCGACGTCGCCGCCGCGACGCCCAACTTGCGGCACCTGGAGTGGTTCCACGACCACGTCCGCATCGAGTCGATGTTCTTCCAGGGCACCGTCACGCCCGAGCCGGGCGGCCTGCTCCGGCCCGACCTCTCGGTGCCCGGGCACGGGCTGCGGTTCGACGAGTCCGCCGCGGCGTCGTACCGGATCGGGTGACGTCCGCCCGTCCGCACCCCGATCGGGCAGGACTGAACGGCGGCGGAACGGGTAGCCGCGGCGCCGGGAGGCGGGCGCCTCCGGGATCGAGGGGGACCATGGCAGTCGCCGCCATCGTCGCAGTGGTGATCGTCGTCGTGCTCGCGCTGATCGTGCTGTCGCTGAGCGTCCGGCTGGTGCAGCAGTACCAGCGCGGCGTGGTGTTCCGCTTCGGTCGCGTGCTGGAGCGGATCCGGCAGCCCGGTTTCCACCTGATCGTTCCGATCGCGGACCGGATGGTGCGGGTCAGCATGCAGACCACGGTGATTGGGGTGCCCGCGCAGGGTGTCATCACCCGCGACAACGTCACGCTCACCGTCGACGCGGTCGTCTACTACCGGGTGGTCGACCCGGTGAAGGTCCTGGTCAACGTGCGGGACTATCCCTCAGCCGTGCTCCAGGTGGCGCAGACCGCGCTGCGTTCGGTGATCGGCAAGGCCGACCTCGACACCCTGCTGCGCGACCGGGACAAGATCAACGCCGAGCTGAAGGCCGTCATCGACGCGCCCACCGAGAAGCCGTGGGGCCTGCTCATCGAGCGGGTCGAGGTCAAGGACGTGTCGCTGCCGGAGGGGATGAAGCGGTCGATGTCCCGGCAGGCCGAGGCGGAGCGGGAACGGCGGGCGCGGGTGATCGCCGCCGACGGCGAGTTCCAGGCTTCCCGCCGGCTCGCCGACGCCTCCCGGGCGATGGCGAACACGCCCGGGGCTTACCAGCTGCGCTTGCTGCAGACCGTGGTGGACGTGGCGGCGGAGAAGAACAGCACCCTGGTCATGCCGTTCCCGGTGGAGCTGCTGCAGTTCTTCCAGGAGTACGGGCGGCGGGGCCGCGAGCAGGTGGCCCAAGGCGGGTCGGGAGCGACCGAGCAGCCCCCGGCGCTCGGCCCGACCACGGAACGCGTCGCCGCGGCCGCCGAGGGGGACGGGCACCGGCCGCAGCCTTGACCGCGGACCGCCGCCGGTGGCCCCGCGCTGTCCCACCGGGGCCACCGGCAGGCGCGGGCCGGCCACCCCGGCTCCGCAGTCAGTCCAGCAGCGTGGGCAGGGGCAGCCCGGGCAGCAGCGGTGACAGGCTGGGCGAGGGCGGCGGCGGCAGCTTGGGCAGCGGCAGCAGTGGCTTGCCGGTGTCGCTCGCGGAGCCGCCCGGCGAGGTCGAGGTGGAGGTCGGTGGCCGGGACGGCTGGGGCTGCGGGGCCGGCGCGCCGGTGCCCGGGCGAGCGGCGGGGGTCGTCGGTCGGCCGCCGGGCGCGGGGGAGGTCGGCACCGCGGTCGGCCGGACTTCGGCCCGGACCGCGGTCAGCTCCCGCGTCAGGGCGTCGAGCCCGGCGCGCAGCCGGGCCACGATTGCCGGGTCGGTGATCTTCTCGAGGTCGCCGCGCGCCCGGTCGACGAGCTGCTGGGCCTCGTCGAAGCGGCCGTCGGCCAGCGCCGCGCGGGCCCGGTCGATGCTGTCCTCGATGTCCCGCACCTCGGCCTGCTGCGGATAGAGCAGCTTGGTCAGCGACCACAGCGGGCTGTCCGGCGCCGCGTTGCGGCTGCCGATCCCGAGCCCGGACCCCAGGGCGAGCAGCGCGACCGCGGCCGCCGCGAGGCGTACGGTCCAGGGGCGCGGTCGCCGGGTCCGGGCCGGACGTGCCGGCGGCGACGTGGGCTCGGCGGGCTCGGCGGTCGGCGCGGGCGGACGGATTTCGGCGGGAGCGCCGTCGACGACGTCGGCGTGCCAGGCGGCGAGCAGTGCGGCCAGTTCGTCGTCGGCCGGGGCCGGCTCACCCCGACCCAGCGCGTCGAGCAGCGCGTCGTCGCGGGCGAGGACCTCCAGGTCCATCGCCTCGCCGCCGCCCGGCGTCCGCCCGCTCATCCCGTCACCTCGCTCCGCTCGGCGCCGGTATGAGGCAATTCCGCGCTGAGCTGACGATTCGCTCGCTGCCGCTCGCTCATGCCGCCACCTCGTCCAGGGAACCTCCGGCAAGGGTACGGAGCCGGGCGAGGGCGCGGGACTGGGCCATCCGGACGGCGGCGGCCGTCATGCCGACGATCGTGCCCACCTCGTCGGCGGACAGGCCGACCGCGACGCGCAGCAGGATGATCTCGCGCTGGACGTCGGGCAGCCGGTCCAGCAGCGCGGACAGCCGCCGGGCCAGATCGCTCGCCATCGCCTGCTGCTCCGGCCCGGGCGCGGCGTCGGGCTGCTCCAGCGGTGCGTCGGTGGGCGTGACCGCCGAATCCCGGATTGCCGCGCGTTGCGCGTCGGCCACCTTGTGCGCGGCGATCCCGTAGACGAACGCGGCGAAGGGGGCGCCCTGTTCGCGGTAGCGGGGAAGGGCGCGCAGCACCGCCACGCACACCTCCTGGGCGACGTCGTCGGCGGTGGTGTACGCCCCGCCGACCCGGCCCAGCCGGGCCCGACAGTATCGGACCAGGCCGGGGCGCACGTCGGTGAGCAGCGTCGCGGTGGCCGCCGGGTCGCCCGCGGCGGCCCGGCGGACGAGTTCTGGCTGCTGGATCACTGTCATCTCGGTCGCGACGCACCTTCGTTACCGGCGGGTTACCGGCACGGTATCGAGCATCGCTCAAATTTCCTAGCTCACGGTTTGTGACGAAGACGCACCGGAAAGAAGTTGTTGCGTTCTCCACTGTCGCGCCGATGTGTCAGGCAGCGACAGAGAGGGGAGGGATCAGTGGGCGTCGAGGTGGCCGTGCAGGGGCTGACCAAGTCGTTCGGCGGCCAGCCGGTCTGGTCGGACATCACGCTGAACCTGCCCGCCGGGGAGATCTCCGTCCTGCTGGGACCCTCCGGCACCGGGAAGTCCGTGTTCCTCAAGACGCTGGTCGGGCTGCTGCGACCCGACCGGGGCTCCATCCTGATCGAGGGCAGGGACCTGCCGCGGCTGTCCGAACGCGACCTGTACGAGGTGCGCAAGCTGTTCGGCGTGCTGTTCCAGGACGGCGCCCTGTTCGGCTCGATGAACATCTACGACAACGTGGCGTTCCCCCTGCGCGAGCACACCCGCAAGTCCGAGTCGCAGATCCGCGCCGTCGTCAGCGAGAAGCTGGAGATGGTGGGCCTGGTCGGGGCGGAGAAGAAGCTGCCCGGCGAGATCTCCGGCGGCATGCGCAAGCGGGCCGGCCTGGCCCGGGCGCTCGTCCTCGACCCGCAGATCATCCTCTTCGACGAGCCGGACTCCGGGCTGGACCCGGTGCGCACCGCCTACCTCAACCAGCTCATCATCGACCTCAACCAGAGCACCGACGCGACCTTCCTGATCGTCACCCACGACATCAACACGGCCCGCACGGTGCCCGACAACATCGGCCTGATCTACCACGGGCACCTGGCCATGTTCGGGCCGCGGGAGATGCTGCTGTCCAGCACCGAGCCGGTGGTCCGGCAGTTCCTCAACGCCCAGCGGATCGGCCCGATCGGCATGGCGGAGGAGAAGGACGCCGACGAACTGGCCGCCGAGGCGGAGTCCGGGGTGGAGCTGCCGCCGCTGCCGCCCATTCCGCTGCAGCTGCCGCCCTCGGACGGGCTACCCCGCCGCGCCGAACGCCGACCCGGCCAGTGGTGCCGTGAGCACGGCGTCACCCCGCCCCCGGGTTCCTTCGAGGGCCGCCGCTGGGACGAGGACCGACCCACCATCGAGCTGGGCCGGCACCTCGCCGCCGACGAGCGGCACCGGGAGGTGGCCGGATGAGCGAGCGAATCAGCGGGCTCGGTGCGCCTTGGCCTCATGCCGATGCCGACCGAAGGGAGGCGGTGGCATGAGCGCCCCGGTGACCGCCGTCCGCCGCTCCGGCGAGTTCTTCGCGTTCTGCCTGGACACCCTGCGCGGGCTCGGCCGGCGGCCGGTGCAGGTACGCGAGTTCGTCCAGCAGGCCTGGTTCATCAGCTCGGTGTCGATCCTGCCGGCCGCCCTGGTCTCCATCCCGTTCGGCGCGGTCATCGCCCTCCAGCTCGGCTCGCTGGTCCGCCAGCTCGGCGCGCAGTCGTTCACCGGCGCCGCCTCGGTGCTCGCCGTGGTCCGCGAGGCCGGCCCGATCGTCACCGCCCTGATCATCGCCGGCGCCGGCGGCTCGGCGATCTGCGCCGATTTGGGCTCGCGCAAGATCCGCGAGGAGCTGGACGCGATGCAGGTGCTTGGCATCGACCCGATCCAGCGCCTCGTCGTGCCCCGGGTGCTCGCCTCGATGCTGGTCGCCGTGCTCCTCAACGGGCTGGTCAGTGTCGTCGGCGTGACCGGCGGCTACGCGTTCAACGTCCTGCTCCAGGGCGGCACCCCCGGGGCGTACCTGGCCAGCTTCCAGGCGCTCGGGCAGCTACCCGACCTGCTGGTCGGCGAGGTCAAGGCGGTGCTGTTCGGGGCCGCCGCGGCGCTGGTCGCCTCCTACAAGGGGATGACCGCCAAGGGCGGCCCGAAGGGCGTCGGCGACGCGGTCAACCAGAGCGTGGTCATCACCTTCATGCTGCTGTTCGCGCTGAACTTCATCGTCACGGCCGTGTACTTCCAGGTCGTACCGCAGAAGGGAAGCTGACGTGGCCGTGCTGCGCTACCTGGACGACCTCGGCGGGCAGCTCGCCTTCTACCTGCGCGCCTTCGCCTGGACGCCGCGCACGGTGAGCCGCTACAAGCGCGAGGTGGTCCGGCTGCTGGCCGAGGTCAGCTTCGGCACCGGCGCGCTCGCCGTGCTCGGCGGCACCGTCGGCGTGATCTGCTTCCTCACCTTCTTCACCGGCACCGAGGTCGGGCTCCAGGGCTACCAGGCGCTCGACCAGATCGGCAGCAGCGCCTTCACCGGATTCGTCTCGGCCTACTTCAACACCCGGGAGATCTCGCCGCTGGTGGCGGCGCTGGCCCTGTCCGCCACCGTCGGCTGCGGGTTCACCGCCCAACTCGGTGCGATGCGGATCTCCGAGGAGGTCGACGCGCTCGAGGTGATGGGCGTGCCCTCACTGCCGTTCCTGGTCACCACCCGGATGATCGCCGGCTTCATCGCGGTCATCCCGCTGTACGTGATCGGCCTGCTCTCCAGCTACCTCGCCACCCGCACCATCGCGGTCGTCTACTTCGACCAGTCCGCCGGCACCTACGACTACTACTTCCACCTCTTCCTGCCGCCAGAGGACGTGCTCTGGTCCTTCGGCAAGGTGCTGGTGTTCAGCGTGATCGTGGTGCTGGTCCACTGCTGGTACGGCTACACCGCCAAGGGCGGGCCGGCGGGCGTGGGCATCGCCGTCGGGCGAGCCGTCCGGTTGGCCATCGTCGCGGTCAACGTCGTCGACTTCTTCCTGTCGCTGGCCATCTGGGGCGCCACGACCACGGTGCGGATCGCGGGGTGAACATGAGACATCGCGTCCTCGGCATCGTCTTCATCGCCGTGCTGGCCGTGGCGCTGACCGCCTCGGTGCTGCAGTACCGCAAGGCGTTCACCCCGGTCGACTGGGTCACCCTGCACGCCGACCGCGCCGGCCTGCAACTCCTCGAGGGCGCCGACGTCAAGGTACGCGGCGTCGTGGTCGGGGAGGTCCGTTCGATCCGCAGCGACGGTGACGGCGCCGTCATCCGGCTGGCCCTCGACCCCGCCACCACCGACCGCATCCCCGCCGACGTGACCGCTCGGCTGCTGCCCAAGACCCTCTTCGGCGAGCGGTACGTCGAACTCGTTCCACCGTCCGCCGGGAGCGCCGCGCCGATTCGCGACGGCGCGGTCATCAGCCAGGACCGCAGCCGCACCGCGGTGGAGCTGGAACGGGTGCTCGACCAGGCGTTGCCGCTGCTGCAGGCCATCCGCCCCGACCAGCTCGCCGCCACCCTCGGCGCGATCTCCACCGCGCTGGAGGGACGCGGCGACCGGCTCGGGGCGAACCTCGCCCGGCTCGACGCCTACCTGCGCCAGCTCAACCCCGAGCTACCCACCATCGCCGAGGACGTCCGCAAGCTCGCCGTCGTGCTGGACAGCTACGACGCCGCGCTGCCGGACCTGCTCTCCCTGCTGCGCGACGTCACCGTCACCGCCGGCACGGTCACCGACCAGCGGACCCAGCTGGCCGCGTTGCTCGCCGACACCACCGACACCGCGGACGTCACCCGGACCTTCCTCGACCGCCACGGCGACCAGCTCATCCGGCTCGGGCAGGTCAGCCGCCCGGTGCTGGAGCTGTTCGCCACCTACGCCCCCGAGTACCCGTGCCTGGTCGACGGGCTGGTCGCCCTGCAGCCCCGGGTCGAGCAGGCCTTCTCCGGCGGGCGGATGCGCATCACCCTCGAGGTGACCCGCGACGGTGGCCCGTACGAGCGGGGCCGCGACGAACCGGTCTACGCCGCCCACGACGGCCCCGACTGCCGGGGCCTGCCCGACCCGCACGTGCCCGCGCCCGAGGTGCCCGTCGCCGACGGATACGACCACGGTGGCACCCGGAGCCGTCCGCTCCTGCCGGTCGGCGTCGCGGGCGTACCGGCCGGGGCGGCGCCCGCCCCGGCCGCGATGGGGCGGGCCGGCACCAGTGAGGAGAGCGCGCTGGTCAAGCCTCTCGTCGGCGGGCTGACCGGCACCCCACCGGTGGAGGTGCCCGACATCGCGGTCCTGCTCTGGGGGCCGCTGCTGCGCGGAGCGGTGGTGAACGCACGATGACCGGGAAGACGACCTCCTCGCTGGTCAAGCTGGTGATCTTCGCCGTGGTGACGCTGCTGGCCACCGCGCTGCTCGCGCAGACCCTGGGCGCGTTCCCGCCCGACGGCGTCACCTACCGGGCGCGGTTCACCGACGTCACCGGGCTGCTGCCCGGCGACGACGTCCGGATCGCCGGCGTCCGGGTCGGCAAGGTCAGCGACATCGCGGTGGTCGACGACACGGTCGCCGAGGTGACGTTCACCGTGGACCGCGACGTGCCGGTGGCGACCAGCGTCCGCGCCAAGATCCGGTACCGGAACCTGGTCGGCCAGCGGTACGTCGCGCTGACCGAGGGACCGGGCGACGGCCGCCCGCTGCGCGCCGACGGCCTCATCCCGCTCGCGCAGACCACCCCCGCGCTGGACCTGACCGTCCTGTTCAACGGATTCCGGCCACTGTTCACCGCGCTGAACCCGGAGGATGTCAACAAGCTCGCCTACGAGATCATCCAGGTCCTGCAGGGCGAGGGCGGCACCGTCGCGAGCCTGCTGCAACGCACCGCCTCGCTGACCAACACCCTCGCCGACCGGGACGCGGTCATCGGTCGGGTGGTCACCAACCTCAACAGCGTCCTCGGGACGCTGGCGAGCCGGGACCGGGAACTGGACCAGAGCATCGCCCAGTTGCAGCAGTTCATCTCCGGCCTGTCCGCCGACCGCACCCCGATCGGCGACGCGCTGGCCAACCTCGGCGAGCTGACCAGCACCACCTCCTCGCTGCTGCAGGATGTGCGGCCGCCGCTGGCCGCCGACGTGCGCGCCCTGAACGAGTTGGCCGGCACGCTGGACCGCAACTCCGCCGTCATCGACGGCACCCTGGGCCGGCTGCCCCAGCGCTACGCGTCGCTGACCCGGGTGGCGTCCTACGGCTCCTGGTTCAACTACTACCTCTGCGACTTCGACGGGCGGGTGGCCGTCGCCGGGCAGGCGCCGCTCAACCCGGCCACCGTCAACGCCACCGCGGCCCGCTGCGCCACCGGAGGCAGCCGATGAAACCCTTCCGTGAACGCAATCCCGTGGTCGTCGGCGCGGTCGGGCTAGCCGTGATCCTCGCCGCCCTGCTCGGCGCCTTCCAGTTCGACCGGCTGGCCGCACTCACCGGTCGGGGCTACCAGGCCGCCTTCCACGACGCCAGCGGCCTCGCCACCGGCAACGAGGTCCGGGTGGCCGGCGTCCGGGTCGGCGTGGTGACCGGAGTGGACCTGGCCCACGGCACCCAGCCGTACGTGCGGGTGCGCTTCCGGGTCGACGACGACGGCGTACGGCTCGGCCGGGACACCGGCGCCACCATCCGCATCAAGACGGTGCTCGGGCAGAAGTACCTCGCCCTGTCCCCGGCCGGCCCCGGGAAGCTGCCCGAGGGCGCCCAGATCCCCCTGGACCGCACCGCCGCGCCGTTCGACGTGGTGCAGGCCGTCACCGGGCTCGCCGACACCCTCGACAAGGTGGACACCGATCAGCTCGCGAAGGCGTTCACCACGCTGTCGGAGACCTTCGCCGACACCCCGGCCAGCGTCAGCACCTCGCTGACCGGGTTGTCCCGGCTGTCGCGCACCGTCGCCAGCCGGGACGCCGAACTGCGTACGCTGCTCGCCCGGGCCCGGGAGGTCACCGGCGTGCTCGCGCAGCGCGACGAGGAGTTCCGCAAGCTCGTCGCCGACGGCGAGAAGCTGCTCGCCGAGGTCAGCCGCCGCCGCGACGCCATCCACCAGCTTCTGGTCGGCACCGACGAGCTCGCCACCCAGCTCTCCGGGCTGGTCGCCGACAACCGCGCCCAACTCGAACCAGCCCTGCGCAAGCTGCGCGACGTGGTCGCCGTCCTGCAACGCAACCGCGACGACCTGGAGCAGACCATCCGGCGGATGGGACCGTTCGTCACCACCTTCGCCAACGTGGTCGGCAACGGCCGGTGGTTCGACTCGTACGTCGACGGTCTGCTCCAGCCGTACCTGCCCTCGACGGGAGGACGCTGATGCCCGGTCCGATCCAGCGCTGGCGGCGTCCCCTGGCCGCCGCCACCGTGCTGCTGACCGCCGTTGCCGTCGGTGTCGTGCTGTGGCGCCATGAGGCACCCCAGCGGCGGGTGGTCGCCTATTTCACCAGGGCGGTGGGCGTCTATCCCGGCTCCGACGTGCGGGTGCTCGGCGTCCGCGTCGGTGAGGTCGAGTCCGTCACCCCCCAGGGTCGCACCGTCCGCGTCGAGATGCGCTACGACCCCGAGGTGGACATCCCGGCCGACGCGCAGGCGGTGATCGTTCCGCCCAGCGTGGTCAGCGACCGGTACGTGCAGCTCACGCCGGCCTTCACCGGCGGCCCCGTACTCGCCGACGGGGCCGAGATCACGCTCGCGCGGACCGCGGCCCCGATGGAGATCGACGACATCTACCAGGCGCTGGACGAGTTCAACCGCACCCTCGGCCCGGAGGGCGCCAACGCCGACGGCGCCCTGTCCGGCCTGGTGGCCACCGGCCGGGCCAATCTGGAGGGCAACGGCACCAACCTGCACGACACCCTCGACGGCCTCTCCCGCGCGCTGACCACCCTCTCCGACGGCCGCGGCGACCTGTTCGGCTCGGTGGCAAACCTGCAACGCTTCACCACCGCACTGGCCCGTAGCGACCAGCAGGTCCGCGGCTTCAACCAGCAGCTCGCGGACGTGGCCGGGCAGCTCGCGGGGGAGAAGGAGGAACTGGCCGCCGCGCTGCGCAACCTCGCGGCCGCGTTGGCCGAGGTGACCACGTTCGTGAAGCAGAACCGAGCGGCGCTGACCGACAACGTCGCCGGGCTGGCCGACGTCACCCGCGTCCTGGTCCGCCAGCAGCAGGCGCTCATCGACATCCTCGACGTGACGCCGCTCGCCGTGAGCAACCTCAGCCTCGCCTACAACCCGCGCTCCGGCACCCTCGACACCCGCGACAACGCCCTGGGCCCCTACGACCCGGCCACGTTCGTCTGCTCCCTGATGGCGGGCCAGCTCCCCGCCTCCGAGGTGCCGGCGAAGTGCACCGCCCTGGCGCAGACGCTGCACTCCCGCGGCCTGCCCATGACCGACCAGCTGCGCAAGCTGATCAAGCTGCCGCCCGGCGCCCCGGCGACCGGCGGGTCCTCACCGGGAAACCCTCCAATCAGCTCCCCCGGTGCGCCGATCCCCGACGAGGCGCCGGGCGGCCTCCCCACCACCACGAGCGACCCCACGCTCGGCGGCATCCTGCGAGGGCCGGCATGAGCGAGCGTCAGCGAGCGAATCGTCAGCACAGCGCGGTGGTGCCTCATGACGGCACGGAGCGAAGCGGAGTGCAGGCATGAGCGAGCGTCAGCGAGCGAGTCATCAAAGCAGCAGACTGCTCCGCCTGCTGACCGGCGCGCTCGCGGTGGCCCTGCTGCCCGCCGGCTGCGGCCTCCCCGAGGTCGCCGACCTGCCGTTGCCCGGCGGCAAGCCGGCCGGCGGTGGCTACACGGTCACCGCCGAGTTCACCGACGTGCTCGACCTCGTGCCGCAGGCCGCCGTGAAGGTCGACGACGTCACCGTCGGCAGTGTGGAGAAGATCTCCCTGTCCGGCTGGCACGCCCGGGTCCGGCTGCGCATCGACCGCGGGGTGCGGCTGCCCGCCAACGCCACCGCGGCCGTACGCCAGAGCAGCCTGCTCGGCGAGAAGTACGTGACCGTGGCGCCGCCGCCCACCGAGCCGGCCCGCGGCCAGCTGGCCGACGGCGACCTCATCCCGCTGTCCCGCACCACCCGCGGCACGGAGGTGGAGGAGGTCCTCGCCGCCCTCGGCCTGCTGCTCAACGGCGGTGGCCTGGCCCAACTCCGGACCATCAACCAGGAACTGGCCAAAGCCCTCGACGGTCGCGAGCCCGTGCTCCGAGACACCCTGCAGCAGCTCGACACCTTCATCGGCGGCCTGGACCGGCAGAAGACGGACATCGTCCGCGCCATCGAGGCGCTCGACCGGCTGACCGGCCGGCTCAACCGGCAACGGCAGGTCGTCGGCGATGCCCTCGACTCCCTCGCTCCCGGTCTGACCGTGCTGGCCGAGCAGCGCGAGCAGCTCACCAAGGCGCTGACCGCCCTCGGGGAACTCGGCAAGGTCGGCACGCGGGTGGTCAACCGCAGCCGGCAGGACACCGTGGCCAGCGTACGGGCGCTGCAGCCGATCCTCGAGCAGCTCGCCCGGGCCGGCGACAACCTGCCGAAGTCGCTGGAGTTCATGCTGACGTACCCGTTCCCGCCCAACGTGGAGGGCGCGATCGTCGGCGACTTCGTCAACCTGGCGATCACCGCGGACCTGGACGCGGCCAACATCCTGTCCAACCTGGTCGCCGCCGCGCCGGCACTGGCCCGGCCGGCCACCCGGCCGACCGTTCCCGCCGCGCCTCGGCCGCCCGCCACCGGCGGTTCCCCGGCCCTCCCGGGCGGCCTCCCCGGCCTGCCCGCCCTCCCCGGCCTCCCCGAGCTACCGCTGACCAAGTGCCTGCCGGATCTGAAGAACTTCCCGGCGACCTGGACCCCACCCAAGGAGTGCGGGCTGCCGGAGGGCTGCCTCCTGCTCAAACCCGGCTCTACGGTGCCCATCGGCGGGCTGCTCGTGCCCACGGGGATCGTGCCGGCCGGCACGGCGTTCCCCGCCGGCACGAAACTGCCGCCCGACACCGTGCTGACGGCCGACTGCGTGCTGCCGCTGACCGGCGCCATCACCGGCCAGATCGGCGGCCTGACCGACATCCTGGGAGGAGGGCTGATCCCGTGATCGGACGCACGGCGAAACTGCAGGTCCTCGCCTTCCTCCTGGTGAGCGCGCTCGGCATCGGCTACGTCGGGATCCGCTACGTCGGCATCGGGGACCGGCTGCTCGGCAACGGCTACGTCGTCCACGTCGACCTCGCCCGGGCCGGTGGCATCTTCGCCAACGCCCCCGTCACCTACCGTGGCGTACCCGTCGGCCGGGTCACCGGCGTCCACCTGCGCTCCGACGGCGTGCGCGCCGACCTGCGGATCGACCGCGGGGTACGAGTGCCCGACGCGCTGCGCGCCGTCGTCACTCAACGCTCCGCGGTCGGCGAGCAGTACCTCGACCTGCGGCCCGAACGCGACGGGGGCCCCTTCCTCGCCGACGGGGCGGTGATCCCGGTCGACCGCACCGGCGTCCCACTCGCCCCGGAGACGCTGCTGACCAACCTCGACGCCCTGGTCCGCTCGGTCAACCCGGACGACCTGACCGTGCTGATCACCGAACTCGGCACCGCCTTCGAAGGCAACGAGCAGGCCCTGGCCCGGATCCTCGACGCGGGCGACGCGCTGCTCGCCGACGCCGACGCCCGGCTGCCCGAGACGCTGGCGCTGATCCGCGACGGCCGGACCGTGCTCACCACCCAGGCGGAGTCCGCCGAGGCGCTGCGCCGGTGGTCGGCGGGGCTCGCCGAGCTGGCCGCCACCCTCCGCGCCGCCGACCCCGACCTGCGGCGGCTGCTCGCGAACGGGCCGCCGGCCGGTGCCGAGTTGCGGGCGCTGCTCCGCGGGCTGGACCCGACCATCGGCACCCTGCTCGGCAACCTGGTCACCGTCAACGGGATCGCCGCCCGTCGGCTGCCCGGCATCGAACAGCTGCTGGTGGAATACCCGGTCGTCGTGGCGGGCGGCTTCACCGTCACCCCGGGCGACGGCACCGCGCACCTCGGGCTCGTGCTCAACGTGAGCGATCCGCCGTCCTGCGTCTACCGGGGAGGCAGCACCCGGTGCAGCGGCAAGGAACGCGCGTCGGGGGCGAGCGTACGCGGAGCCCAGAACGCGCCGCGACCGTCCGGCCGGGAGCCGGCGCCACCGCCCGACCAGGGGGCGAACGCCGGCTACGACCCGGCGACCGGACTGGTGCTCGGCTCCGACGGGCGACCGCTGCAGTTCGGCGGGACCGGCGGCCAGTACCGGACGGCCGGTGACCAGTCCTGGAAACAGCTGTTGCTCGCCGGGTTGACCCCGTGACCGGCGTACCGGAGGAGGTGGCGGTGACCAGCCGCAGGAACACCACGCTGAAAGTCATCAAGGGAGCCCTGGCCGGTGGCCCCGCCCCGGCGCGCCGCCGCCTGGTCAGCCGTCCCGTGCCCCAGTCGGCCGAGCCGATCGAAGAGGTCCTGGAACGCCTGGACCAGGAGCCGGTCGAGGACCCCGCCGAGGCCGCCGGCCTGACCGTCGTCGGCGATCCCGCACAGCTCGAAGACCCGCCCGAGACCGACGGGAAGCCGACCGACGCCGACGCCGGGTCCGAGGCCGGCAGCGACACCCCGGCCACGCCGGACCGCGGTCGACGGGCCGATGCCGGGACGAGGGCGGAGCGACGGGACGCCGACCCCGCACCGGGCACGCCGGGCCGCGGCCGGGCGCTGACCGCGCTGCTCGTCGTGTTGCTCGCCGCCGCCCTCGCCGGCGCCGCCGTCTACGGCCACCGCTGGTACGTCGACCGGGCCACCGACCAGGCCCGCAGCGACGCCGTCGCCGCCGCCCGGCAGGCCGCCGTCAACTTCGTCTCGGTCAGCGCCGCCAGCGTCGACCGGGACCTGCAGCGGGTCATCGCCGGGGCGACCGGCGACTTCAAGGACGAGTTCACCCGGGGCCAGGCGCAGGTCCGCGCGGCGGTGGTGGAGAACAAGGTCCACTCGCAGGGCACCGTGCTGCGCGCCGGACTGGTCTCCGGGGACCGCCGGCACGCCGTGGTGCTGGTGGCGGTCGACGCCACGGTGAAGAACGTGAAGGCACCCGACGGGCGGCCGTCGCACTACCGGATCCAGCTCGACCTCGTCCGGGACAAGGACTCGGGCGACTGGCTGGTGGCCAAGCTCCAGTTCGTCGGCTGACCGGAGGAGGAGAGCCCGATGCGTGTTCCGATCGCCCTGCGCCGCCTGCCGCGGCTGCGCCCCGTGCCCGTCCTGGTCGTCGCGATCGTCCTGGTGGCGGCGGTGGCGCTCGCCGCCTGGTACGGCGACCGCCGCGCCGGCCAGCGCGACCAGGCCGTACGCCAGGCCCTGGCCACCGCACCCGCCGCGGCCAAGGCCCTCTTCTCGTACGACTACCGGACCTTCGACGAGAGCATCGCCAACGGCCGCACCTTCGCCACCGGCGGGTTCGCTGACGAGTACGCGCAGACCACCGCCGCGCTCAAGCCGACCGCCACGAAACAGCAGGCGGTGGTGCTGGCCGAGGTCTCCGCCACCGGCGTGGTCAGCGCCGACACCGACCGGGTGGAGCTGCTGCTCTACCTCAACCAGTACCGGCGCAACGTGACCACCGCGGGGGAGAAGGTCGACCAGAACCGGGTCGTGCTCACCATGGTCCCGGTCGACGGGGAGTGGAAGGTCGTCAAGGCCACCGCCATCTGACCGGCGGGCTCGCGTGACGATCCCGCTGTCGGCGGGGCTGTCCGCGTTTTCCGCCCGGGCGCTCCGGGTACGTCCTCACGGGACTGAGACCTGACCCAGATCCGTGGAGGCCCTTCGATGAGAGACAACTTCGGCGACGCGGTGGGAGACGCGTTCCGTTCGGTGATGCTGTTCCTGCCCAAGGCGGTCGCCTTCATCGCCATCCTGGTGGTGGGCTGGCTGGTCGCCAAGGCGGTGCTGAAGCTCGTGGACAAGGTCCTCGAGCGGGTGCACTTCGACCGGGCCGTCGAGCGCGGCGGCATCAAGTCGGCCCTGGCCCGCTCGAAGTACGACGCCAGCGACATCGTCGCCAGGCTGGCCTACTACGCCGTGCTGCTGGTTACCCTCCAGCTCGCGTTCGGCATCTGGGGCCCGAACCCGATCTCGGACCTTATCCACGGCGTGGTGGCGTGGCTGCCCAAGGCGTTCGTCGCCATCGTGATCGTGGTGGTGGCCGCGGCTATCGCCAAGGCGGTGAAGGACATCGTCTCCGGCGCCCTCGGCGGCCTCTCCTACGGCCGGGTGCTCGCCACCATCGCCTCGGTGTTCATCCTCGGCCTGGGCGTGATCGCCGCGCTCAACCAGATCGGCGTCGCCACCACGGTGACCACTCCGGTGCTGATCGCCGTCCTCGCCACGATCGGCGGCATCCTGGTCGTCGGGGTCGGCGGCGGTCTAGTCCGGCCGATGCAGAGCCGCTGGGAGCACTGGCTGGCCCGCGCCGAGGAGGAGCGCCGGACCATCGCCGAGCACGCCCGGGCGTACCAGGCCGGGCGGCGGGACGTCGACGCGCAGCTGGGCAGCCCGTACGCCGAGGCGGAGCTGACCCAGCCGGTCGCCCCGCACGGCGCGGCGGAGCCCACCCAGCCCATGCCGCGCGCCGGCACGGCGGCCACGCCGCGGCAGCCCGCGGCCGAGCAGGCGGTGGACAACGAGGCGACGATGGTCATCCCGCAGGCGGACGTGCAGAAGTTCCGCCGCTGACCACCCGCGTCGTGACCGGGGTGGGGCCTAGCCGGGTCCCACCCCGGTTCCGCGTGCGACGGGGCGGCGCAGCGGACCGGCGGCGACTACCATCGGCGCATGACCTGGCGATGTTGATCCCATCCTGAGGGCCGAGGCCGCGGGCCGCCGCGGACACCGCACGTCCGGTGTCCGTCACGTCCCCGTGGGAAGGCCTCCATGCTCATCGTCTCCGCGCGCCGCTCCGGCGCCCGCCCGTTGGCGGCGACGCTCTACGCGTACGCGTTCCTCACCGACCTCGTCCTGCTCTACCCGGTGTACGCGCTGCTCTTCGCCGACACCGGCCTGTCGGTCGGGCAGATCTCCTCGCTGTTCGTCATCTGGTCGGCCACCGGCATCCTGCTGGAGGTGCCCTCCGGCGCCTGGGCCGACGCGGTCTCCCGGCGGCTGCTGCTCTGCCTCGCGCCGCTGCTGCCCGCCGCCGGCTTCGCCCTCTGGGTGCTGGTCCCGTCCTACCCGGCGTTCGCCGCTGGCTTCCTGCTCTGGGGTGCGGGCGGGGCGCTGCGCTCCGGCGCCCTGGAGGCGCTGGTCTTCACCGAGCTGGAGCGGCTCGACGACACCGGCCGGTACGCCCGCCTCATGGGCCGGGCGAAGACCGCCGAGATCCTCGGTGTGCTCGCCGCGATGGGCCTCGCCGCCCCGGTCCTCGCCCTCGGCGGCTACCCGGCCGTCGGCGCGGCCAGCGTCGCCGCCTGCCTGCTCGCCGCGGCCGTCGCGATCCGCTTCCCGGAGCATCGCACGGCCGGCGGTGCCGTCCCGGTCGACGACGGGTCGGGCGATGCCGACCCGGGGTTTCTGGCGAGCCTGCGCGACGGGCTGGCCGAGGCCCGCGCCGACCGATCCGTGCGGGCCGCGTTGCTGCTGGTCCCGGCCGTCGCCGCGATCTGGGGCGCGCTGGAGGAGTACGCGCCGCTGCTGGCCCGGGACACCGGTGTCGCGCTGGACCGGGTGCCGCTGCTGCTCGTACTGGTCTGGGCGGGGACGACCCTCGGCGGGCTGCTGACGCCGGTGGGGGAGCGGCTGACCAGCCGCGGGTACGCGGCCCTGCTCGTGGTCGCGGCGCTGGCCCTGGCCGCCGGTGCCCTGTCCCGCCACCCCGCCGGGTTCGTGCTGATCGGGGGCGCGTTCGGCGCGTTCCAGCTCGCCACGGTGCTCGCCGACGTCCGGCTGCAGTCCCGGATCACCGGGCCGAGCCGGGCGACGGTCACCTCCGTCGCGGGGATGGCCACCGACCTGAGCATCATCGCGGTCTACGCCGGCTACGGCGCGATCGCCACCGTCGCCGGCAATGCGGTGGCGTTCGCGGTGGCCCTGGTGCCGTACCTGGTGGTGGCGCTCTGGCTGGTCGCCCGCCGGACCTGACCGTCCGGGCGGGGGCCGGATGGCCCGGTCCCCGCCCGTGCCCGTCCGGGCGGGATGGGTCGAGATCGGGCATCGGGATGTGGGAAACGGGCGGGTCAAAAGAGCGTTTTGCCGGATGCGACACGATCTCCGCTGCCCGTTCGGGCCACGTTCCGGGCAGAAAACTCAACTATTTACCCGAGATGTGACCGTCGTCACGCCCGTTTGGCGGTGTTAGAAACAGAGGCACGAGCGGGCGGGAGGTGCCAGATGGACGCAGCGCAACGCAGGCACCACATCCTCACCTTGGCCCGCCATCATGGCGAGGTCGACGTGCAGAAGCTGGCAGCCGACCTGGGCGTCGCACCCGAGACCATCCGGCGCGACCTGAGCCTGCTGGCCCAGCACGGCCTGGTGCGGCGCACCCACGGTGGCGCGTACCCGGTGGAGACGGCCCGCTTCGAGACCACCCTGGAGACCCGCACCACGCGGATGGTGGCGGAGAAGCGGCGGATCGCCGCCGCCGCGGTCGAACATCTCGGCGACGCGGAGTCGATCTTCATCGACGAGGGCTACACCCCGCAGTTGATCGCCGAGGCGCTACCCACCCACCGGCCGCTGACCGTGGTCACCGCCTCACTGCACACCGCCGCGGCGCTGGCCCACTCACCCACCGTCACGGTCCTCCTGCTCGGTGGCCGGGTCCGCGGCCGTACGCTCGCCACCGTCGACCACTGGGCCACCGCCATGCTCGCCGGCTTCGTCATCGACCTCGCCTTCGTCGGCGCGAACGGGATCTCCCGGGAACACGGGCTGACCACGCCCGACCCGGCCGTGGCCGCGGTCAAGGCGCAGGCGGTCGGGGTGGCTCGGCGGGTCGTCTTCGCCGGCGTGCACACCAAGTTCGGCGGCCACAGCTTCTGCCGCTTCGCCGATGTCCCCGACGTCGACACCATCGTCACGGACACCGCGCTGCCGGCGTCCGAGGCACACCGCTACTCGTTGCTCGGCCCCGTGGTGCTGCGCGTCTGAGCGCCCGGCCGACCCACCTCCACCACCACCACCATCCCACCACCCACGGAGGTCCACTGTGTCCAGAACCCGGTCTCCTCGCCGATGGCACGGCGCGTTCGCGGCCGCCGTCGCGGCCGGCCTGACGCTGACCGCCTGCTCCGGAGCCGGCGGCGGCTCCTCATCCGAAGGCGGCGGCAAGACCATCACCGTGCTGATGGTCGGCAACCCGCAGATGGAGGACCTGGCGAAGGTCACCGCCGACAACTTCACCAAGCAGACCGGGATCGCCGTGCGGTTCACGATCCTGCCGGAGAACGAACTGCGCGACAAGGTCACCCAGGACGTCGCCACCCAGGGCGGACAGTACGACGTGGCGACGATCGGCGCGTACGAGGCACCGATCTGGGCCAAAAACGGGTGGTTGCACGAACTGAGCTCGTACGCCGACGCCGACGGCGGCTATGACGAGGGTGACCTGCTCAAGCCGATGGTCGCCTCACTCTCCGGCGAGGACGGCAAGCTCTACGCGGCGCCGTTCTACGGCGAGTCGTCCTTCCTCATGTACAACAAGGAGCTCTTCGCGGCCAAGGGCCTGACCATGCCGCAGCGGCCGACCTGGCAGCAGGTGGCGCAGTTCGCCGCGAAACTGGACGACAAGAAGGCCGGCGTCGCCGGCATCTGCCTGCGCGGCCTGCCCGGCTGGGGTGAGCTCTTCGCCCCGCTGACCACCGTCGTCAACACCTTCGGCGGCACCTGGTTCGAGAAGGACTGGACGCCGAAGGTGAACGCGCCCGAGTTCACCCGGGCGACGAAGTTCTACGTCGACCTGATCCGCGCCCACGGCGAGGCGGGCGCCCCGCAGGCCGGCTTCACCGAGTGCCTGAACACCTTCGGCCAGGGCAAGGCGGCGATGTGGTACGACGCCACCTCCGCCGCGGGCACGCTGGAGGACAAGAGCGCGAGCAAGGTCGCCGGCAAGGTCGGCTACGCGTACGCGCCGGTCGACCGGACGAAGTCGTCGGGCTGGCTGTGGGCCTGGGCGCTGGCGATGCCGAAGACCACCAAGAACGCCGACGCCGCCTGGAAGTTCATTTCCTGGGCCACCGGCAAGGAGTACGAGAAGCTGATCGGCTCCTCGCTCGGCTGGTCCCGGGTGCCGGCCGGCAAACGCCAGTCCACCTACGAGATCCCGGAGTACCGGCAGTCCGCCGCCGCCTTCGCCGACCTCACCCTGAAGTCGATCCAGGAGGCCGACCCGGTCAATCCCGGCCTGCAGCCCCGCCCCGCGCTCGGGGTGCAGTTCGTCGGCATCCCCGAATTCGCCGACCTCGGCACCAAGGTCTCGCAGGAGGTCTCCGCCGCCATCGCCGGCAGCACCACCGTCGAGAAGGCGCTCGCCGACGGCCAGCGACTGGCCGAGGACGTCGCCAAGGAATACCGGTAGCCGCCATCCGGGGCCGGTCGACCGCCGACCGGCCCCGGCCCTGTCCCGAGGTGGTTCCATGACCCAGACCGTCACCGCCGGCCCGGGCGCGGCACGCCGGCACACTGTCCGACCTGTCCCCGCCGCCGCGCGGCAGCGCTGGACCCGCCGCGCCCCGCTGCTGCCCGCCCTGATCTTCGCCATCGTGGTGACCCAGATCCCGTTCCTGGTCACCCTCTACCTGTCGACCCTGGACTGGAACGCGCTGCGACCCGGCCGCCGCGCGTTCGTCGGCCTCGCCAACTACGGCCAGGTCCTCACCGACGGGCGGCTGCGCGCCGCCCTGCTGAACACGGTGGTGCTCACCGCCGCCTCCGTCGTCATCTCGGTGCTGCTCGGCCTCGGCCTGGCCATCCTGCTGGATCGCCGGTTCCCCGGCCGCGGCGTCGTCCGTACCCTGCTCATCACCCCGTTCCTGGTGATGCCCATGGCCGCGGCGCTGCTCTGGAAGCACGCCATCTACAACCCGTCGTACGGCCTGATCAACGGTGTCGTGGGCGGCAGCACCGACTGGGTGTCCCGGTATCCGATGCTGTCGGTGGTCACCACCCTGGTCTGGCAGTGGACCCCGTTCATGATGCTGATCATCCTGGCCGGGCTGCAGAGCCAGTCGCTGGAGACCCTGGAGGCCGCCCGCGTCGACGGGGCCGGGCCGTGGCAGACCTTCACCCGCATCACCCTGCCCTACCTGCGCCCCTACCTGGAACTGGGCGCCCTGCTCGGCTCCATCTACCTGGTGCAGACCTTCGACGCCGTCTTCACCATCACCCAGGGCGGTCCCGGCACCGCCACCACCAACCTGCCGTACGAGATCTACCTGACCACCTTCCGCAAGTTCGAGTACGGCGAGGCCGCCGCGGCCGGCGTCGTGGTGGTGATCGGCACGATCATCGTCGCCACCTTCGCGCTGCGAGTGATCTCCAGCCTGTTCCGGATGGAGGACACGCGATGACGACGACACCCACCCGACGCGCCTCCCGGCCGACAGGCCCGGCCCGGCGGACCAGCGGCGTACGCGGGGCGGCCTGGACGGTGCTGGCCTGGCTCGCCGGATTGCTGTTCTTCCTGCCGGTGCTGTGGATGGTGCTCACCGGGTTCAAGCGGGAGGTCGACGCGGCCAGCAACCCGCCGGCCTGGTTGTTCACCCCTGTGCTCGACGGCTACCGGCAGGTCTTCGACCGGGACCTCACGCCGTACCTGCTCAACTCGTTGATGGCCAGCCTGCTGTCCACCCTGCTGGTGCTGCTGCTGGCCACTCCCGCGGCGTACGCCTTGTCGATCCGGCCGGTCGCCAAATGGCGCGACGTGCTGTTCTTCTTCATCAGCACCAAGATGCTGCCGGCCGTCGCCGCGCTGCTGCCGATCTACCTGCTGGTCAAGCAGTTCGGCATGCTCGACAACATCTGGACCATGATCCTCCTCTACACGTCGATGAACCTGCCGCTCGCGGTGTGGATGATGCGCTCGTTCCTGCTGGAGGTCCCGTCGGCGCTGATCGAAGCGGCGGCGATGGACGGGGCCAGCCTGACCGTCACGATCCGGCGGATCCTCCTGCCGATCGTCGCGCCGGGCCTGGCCGCCACCGCGCTGATCTGCTTCATCTTCAGCTGGAACGAGTTCTTCTTCGCGGTCAACCTCACCGCGACCCGCGCCGGCACCTCACCGATCTTCCTGGTCGGTTTCATCACCTCCGAAGGGCTGTTCCTCGCCCGGCTCTGCGCGGCCGCGACCATCGTGTCGCTGCCGGTCGTGCTGGCCGGCTGGATCGCCCAGAAGCAGCTCGTCCGAGGACTCTCCATGGGGGCGGTCAAATGAAGGCAGCGGTCATCGTCACGCCGGGACAGATCTCGCTGGAATCCGTGCCGGATCCCACGCCGGGGCCACGGGACGTGGTCGTCGAGGTCGCCGGGTGCGGGATCTGCGGCACGGACCTGCACATCATGGACGGCGAGTTCGCGCCCGCGTACCCGATCGTGCCCGGGCACGAGTTCGCCGGCACGGTGGTCGCCACCGGGCGGGACGTCACCGAGGTGCGCCCGGGCGACGCGGTCGCCGTCGACCCGTCGCTGCACTGCGGCGAGTGCTACCAGTGCCGGCGAGGCCGGGGCAACCTCTGCGAACGCTGGGCCGCCATCGGCGTCACCGTCTCCGGCGGCGCCGCCGAGTACGCGGTGGCGCCGGTGCGGAACTGCTTCCCGCTCCCCGAGGCCATCGCGCCGGCGGACGCCGCGCTGATCGAACCGCTCTCCTGCGCGGTACGCGGCTTCGACGTGCTGCCCCGCCGGCTCGCCGACCACTACCTGATCTACGGCGCCGGCACCATGGGCCTGATGATGCTGGAGCTGGCGAAGCGGTGCGGCGCGGCGAGCGTCAGCGTGGTGGACCCGAACCCGGACCGGCTCGCCACCGCGGTGCGGTTGGGCTGCTCGGCCAGTGGCGCGAGCGCCGACGAGCTGCTCCGCCCCCGAGGGTGGGACGTCGTGATCGACTGCACGGGCGTGCGGGCGGCGATCGACGACGGGCTGAGCCGGGTCGCCCCGGCCGGGACGTTCCTCCAGTTCGGCGTCTCCGAGTACCGCACCCGGGCGGCGGTCGAGCCGTACCGGATCTACAACCAGGAGATCACCATCACCGGCTCGATGGCGGTGCTGCACAGTTTCGAACGGGCCGGAGAGCTGTTCGCCGCCGGCGTGCTCGACCCGGAGGTGTTCATCAGCCACCGCTTCCCGCTCGACCGGTACGCCGAGGCGATGGCCCAGTTCCGGGCCGGCGTGGGCCGCAAGATCCAGGTCACGGGCCCGAGGGCGACGCCGACGGCCGGACTGACAAATCAGGTGTTAACGGTTGATGAGCCGCCTTCCGGTCTACGGTGAACGGGGAGGCGGCCAGCGGCCGTGCGGGCCGGGCCGGGTGGACCTCGGGAGGCGATACCGGTGACGATGGAAGCCGAGCGCACCTTGCGCGAGGACGAGATCAGCCAGCTCAGTGAACTCGCCGCCCAGCTACGGGTGGACTCGATCCGCTGCAGCACCCAGGCCGGCTCCGGGCACCCCACCTCCAGCCTGTCCGCCGCCGACCTGATGGCGGTGCTGATCGCCCGGCACCTGCGCTACGACTGGGTGAACGCCGGCAATCGCGCCAACGACCACCTGATCTTCTCCAAGGGCCACGCCTCCCCGCTGCTGTACGCGGTCCTCAAGGCGGTCGGCGCGATCAGCGACCAGGAACTGATGGACACCTACCGGCAGCTCGGGTCGCGCCTGCAGGGCCACCCCACCCCGGCCCTGCCCTGGGTGGACGTCGCCACCGGTTCGCTCGGCCAGGGCCTGCCGGTCGGCGTCGGCATCGCGCTGGCCGGCCAGTACCTCGACCAGCTGCCGTTCCACGTCTGGGTGCTCTGCGGCGACAGCGAGACCGCCGAGGGCTCGATCTGGGAGGCCCTGGACAAGGCGAGCCACTACGGGCTGCGCAACCTCACCGCGATCGTGGACGTGAACCGGTTCGGGCAGCGGGGGCCGACCGAGCTGGAGTGGGACCTGGACACCTACCGGCGGCGGGTCGAGGCGTTCGGCTGCCACCCGATCGTCGTCGACGGGCACGACCTCGCCGCGATCGACGAGGCGTTCGGCCGGGCCCGGCAGGCCACCGGCCCGACGGTGGTGCTCGCCCGCACGGTCAAGGGCAAGGGTGTGGCCGAGGTCGAGAACAAGCCGGGGTGGCACGGCAAGCCCCTGAAACCCGACATGGCCGAGCGGGCCGTCCAAGCGCTCGGCGGCGTCCGGCAGATCCGCGTCACCGGCCCGAAGCCCGAGCCCGCCAAGCCCGCCGCCAAGCCCGAAGCCAAACCGCCGGAACTTCCCCGCTACGACAAGGGAGCGAAGGTGGCCACCCGGAACGCGTACGGTGACGCGCTGCGCGCGCTCGGCTCGCGGCCGGACGTGGTCGCCCTCGACGGCGAGGTGAGCGACTCCACCCGGGCCGACAAGTTCGGCGAGGCGTACCCCGACCGGTTCTTCGAGATGTTCATCTCCGAACAGCAACTGGTCGCCGCCGCGGTCGGCCTGCAGGTACGCGGCTACCGTCCGTTCGCCGCGACCTTCGCGGCGTTCCTGTCCCGCGCCTACGACTTCATCCGGATGGCCGCCATCTCCCGGGCCGACATCGCGTTGTCCGGCTCCCACGCCGGGGTGGAGATCGGGGCGGACGGCCCCTCGCAGATGGGGCTGGAGGACCTGGCCGCCCTGCGCGCCGTGCAGGGCTCGACCGTCCTCTATCCCAGTGACGCCGTGTCCTGTGCCGCCCTCGTCGCCCAGATGGTCGACCGGAAGGGCATCTGCTATCTGCGCACCACCCGCGGGAAGTACCCGGTGCTCTACGACAACGGCGACGAGTTCCCCGTCGGGGGCAGCAAACTGCTCCGCGGCGGTGGCGACGTCGCGCTGATCGGCGCCGGGGTCACGGTGCACAACTGCCTCGCCGCCGCCGACGAACTGGCGCGCGAGGGGATCGACGCCCGGGTCATCGACCTCTACTCGGTCAAGCCACTGGACCGGCAGCGGCTGCTCGACGCGGTCCGGGACACCGCAGGCCGGCTGGTCGTGGTCGAGGACCACTACCCGGAGGGCGGGCTCGGGTCGGCGGTGCTCGAGTCGCTGGCCGACCTCGCCGGACCGGTGCGGGTGAACCACCTGGCGGTACGCGGGCTGCCCACCTCCGGGACGTCGACCCAGCTGATGGACCAGGCAGGGATCGGGGTGACCGCCATCGTCTCGGCGGCGCGCGCCCTGGCCTGACGGCCGCAGCCGCACCGACCCCGTCGTTTCACCCCCGCCGGCGCGGGTACCCGCAGGTCCGGTCCGAGAGGGGGTCCAGGTGAACTACACGGAGTTCATCCAGTCGGTGGCCGCGAAACCGAAGGCGCCGACGCAGGCCGAGCCGATCGCGCGTGCCACGCTCGTGACGCTGGCGGAACGGATCACCGGCGGGCAGGCGCAGGACCTCGCCTCCCAGCTTCCCGAGGAACTGCGGTCGTGCGTCGACAAGCCCGACGAGCACCCCGAGCCGTTCGGGCTGACGGAGTTCCTCGAGCGGGTGCAGAACCGGGCCGGGGTGGACCGGCAGGCGGCGACCGACGGGGCGCGCGCCGTGCTGGACACCCTGCGGGAGAAGATCAGCGCGAAGGAGTACGGGGACGTCGTCGACCAGCTGCCGCAGGAGTTCTGGCAGCTGACCGGGCCGTCGGTCAACCGGTTCGAAACCCGCCGGGTCGGCACCTAGGCGGGCCGGCCGGAGCGGGGTTACCCCTGCAGCCGGATCTCCGCCGACTCGCGGTCGCTGCGCAGCCCCTTCCAGGAGGGGTGGCGCAGCCGGCGGTCGGGCGTCCAGGAACGGAAGGTGACGTCCCCGACCAGGGCCGGGTCGACCCAGACGGCGTGGCGGGCGTGCTCGCGCGGCACGGGGGAGTCGAACGGCGAGTCCGGCCGGCTCAACGGCTTCAGGCGCTGCTGCAGGTCGCGCAGCACGGTCTGGGTGAAGCCCGTGCCGACATGGCCGATGTAGACCAGCTTGTCGGCCGCGTCGTACATGCCGAGCAGCAGGGAGCCGATGGTGCCGGCCCGCCGGCCGGACCCCGGCTTCCAGCCGCCCACGATCACCTCCACCGTGTCGTTGAGCGGCACCTTCACCCAGGCCGGCGCCCGCCGGCCGGGCTGGTACGGCGCGCCCAGCTGCTTGGCAACGACCCCTTCCAGGCCGAGTTCGGCCGCCGCCGTGGCCAGGTCCCGGCCGGCCTCGCCGGTCCAGTACGGCGGCGTGTCGACACTGTCGCCGCTGAGCCCCAACTCCTCCAGCGCCGCCCGGCGCTCGGTGTACGGCAGGGCGGTGAGGTCCCGTCCGTCCAGGTACAGGAGATCGAACAGGTACAGCCGTACCGGGGTCGCCTCGACCAGCGCGGCGGCCGGCGCCCGCACGTGCATCCGATGCTGCAGCGCCGAGAAGCTGGGCCGCCTGTGGCCGTCGAGGGCCACGATCTCCCCGTCGAGTACCGCCCGCCGCCCGGCCAGCAGCCGTGCCAGCTCGCCCAGCTCCGGATACGCCCGGGTGACGTCCCGGTCGTTGCGGCTGAGCAGCCGGAACCCGTCGTCGACGTAGGCGATCGCGCGGACCCCGTCCCACTTGAACTCGTAGCCCCAACCGGACCCGGTGGGCAGCGCGCCACTGGAGGCCAGCATCGGCGGCACGAGCTTCGGCATCCGGGCACCCACGCCTCGATCATGGCCAACTCCGCGCCCGGGCAACGCCGGTTTCCGGCCTTTCGTCCGGGGACCGGACCGGCATCGTTTGTGGCTGGCAGCCGCGGGTAGCCACGCGGTGTCCGGGACGGGAAGGACGGGGCATGGCTGAGCTGGAGTTCTTCGAGAAGGTGGCCGCGGGGGCCCAGGTCCCGGCGGAGACGGCGCGCGCGCTGACCGAGGCCACCCTGCGGACCCTCGCGGAGCGGATCAGCGGCGGTGAGGCGGCCGACCTGGCCGACCACGTGGCGCACGAGCTGCGCCCGCTCCTGGCCCGGGCCCGCCCCGAGGAGCCGGAGGCGTTCGGGTACGACGAGTTCCTGCGGCGGGTGGCGGAGCGCGCGGGGGTGGCACCCGAGGTCGCCGAGCAGGGCGCGCGGGCCGTCCTGCGGACCCTGGACCCGGTGGTCGGGCACCAGCAGTTCACCCAGGCGTTGTCGCAGCTGCCGGCGGAGATCCGCGGCCTGGCCCAGCCGGTGCCGCGCGGGCGCTGACCGGCCCTGGCCTACGCGACCTGCCGCTGGTCCCGGCGGCCACCCGTGACCGCCGGGTCAGCCGGGTCAGCCGGGCAGGTGCAGGAACGACCACTGGTGGCCGTCGGGGTCCCGGAACCCGCGCATGTACATGTACCCGAGGTCCTGGCCCGGTCCGAGCGACTGCCCGCCCGCGACGACCGCCAGGTCGACCAGCTCGTCGACGCGTTCCCGCCGGTCGACACCGAGGCCGACGATGACCTCCCGGCTGGTCTCGGGGTTGCACACCGCGGTCCCGGCGAACGCGGCGAAGGCCGCCGGGGTGTGCAGGATCAGGTGGGTGCTGTCGCCGAGGGTGAGTTGGGCGCTCTCCCCGCCCGGCGGCCGGGGCCCGGCGGTGAAGCCGAGGGCGGCGAAGAACTCGACCGCCCGGTCCAGGTCGCGTACCGGCAGGTTGACGAAGGTTCCGCTGCTCATCGGGCCTCCTCCGGCGACTCCAGGAGCTGTTTGAGGGCGGCCAGCCGGTCCCGCCAGTACGCCCTGAGCCGGTCGGCCTCGTCGGCGTCGGCCAGCTTCTCGTGCAGGACGGCCACCCGCGCCTTGGCCTCGCCGACCGGGGTGAAGCCGACGGCGATCCGGGTGGGCCCGTCCGCCCAGTCCGCCCGGAAGGTCTTCGGTGCGGTGGCGGTCCGGACCCGGACCGGCGCGTCGGGCAGCCACCGCCCGCGCACCGTCTCGTCGGCGAACGCGGCGAACAGCACCGCCACCGGCACCGCCACGGTTCGGCTGCCGGTGGCCTCGAAGCCGCCGCCCCGTCGCTGCCCCGGCTCGCGCAGCCCGCGGGCCTGCTCGTATCCGACGGTGATGGTCTGCGCCCACCAGCCGGGCACGTCGTGCGCCGTGACCAGCCAGCGGGCGATCTCGGTGTGGCCGTGGTCGGCGGCGCCCCACTCGTCGAGCAGCCGGAACCAGGCGTCCCAGTCGCGTCCGGTCCGCTCGCGCAGCAGCGCGTCCGAGATCCGGTCCCGCTGCCCCCGGCCGGCGGCGGCCGGGGCGGGCTCGGGCGTGCCGGCCGGCGTGATGGCCGGGGCGTCGGTGGTGGCCTTGGCGAGCAGCTGGCGGCGGGCGGTCGTGTAGCTCTCGCCGGTCTTCGCCATCCGGGCTCGCACCCGGGTCTTGAACGACTTCTGAGTCGTCATCACATGCTCCCTCGACGGCGCGGTCGTAGGGACTCACGCTCCCGTCGACCTCGCCGCACCGGAGTGCATGTGGCGTGTCGATGTGGGCCAGTCGGCACCGCGCCCCGAGGACCCGAGGTCCCCTTTGCCTCCGCGAGGCCGGCGGCGTGAGCACCGGGAAGGAGGTGAGGCGCGGGACTGCGCCGGCGCCAGTCTACGCCTCGACCGGCCCGCCCTGGGGGAGGTCGGGCTCAGGAACCCGCGACGGGTTCGGCGGCCTGCTCCCACATCGACTTCATCTCGTCGAACGCCTGCTCCATGATCTGCACCATGGCCCGGCGGGCCTGCTCGCCGTCGCGCCGCTGGATCGCCTGGGCCACGTCGGCGTGCAACTGCAACGCCTGCTCGTCCGGGTAGTGCGGCATCAGGTGGTAGTGGTGCCGGCCGGTCAGCACCTCGGCGACGATCTGCTGCAGTTTCACGAACATCTCGTTGCCGGAGGCGGCCAGCACCTGCCGGTGGAACTCGATGTCCAGGCTGAGGAAGCGGGCCTCGTCGCCGGCCTTCCCGGCGGCCCACATCTTGGCGGCGAGCCCGACCAGTTCGCTCGCTTCGTCGTGATCGATCCGGCTGGCGGCGAGCCAGGCGGCGTGCGGCTCGATCGCGGTCCGCAGCTCGGTGATCGAGCGCATCTGCGCCATCCGGCCGGCCGAGGCGAGCCGCCAGCGGATCACCTGCGGATCGAAGACGTTCCACGCCTCGGCGGGGCGGATCAGGACCCCGACCCGGCGGCGGGTCTCGATGAGCCCCATCGACGCGAGCACCCGCAGCACCTCGCGGATCACCGAGCGGGAGACCGCGTACCGGTCGACGAGATCGTCGATGTTCAGGACAGAGCCGGCGGGCACCTCGCCCCCGCAGATGGCGGTGCCGAGGTGGTCGAGAACGCGCGCGTGCAGCCCGGCCTCGGCAGGGGCCTGCTGAACGGGGGCGACCCCTGGGGAGGAGTGATCCACGCGACGGAGCATATCAGTTCGAACTCAACCCTTGAATAAGTCAGCTTTATCGGCCTAGCATCCGGTCGTTAAGCAGACGTTACAGCGTTGTGGCGCTCTTCCCCCGGGGCGGCGACCACGAGAAATGGAGAGATGACGTGCGACGTCGATCGATAATCGGTACGTCTCTGGCCGTGGTTGCCGCCATGGGCCTGTCCGCCTGCGGCGGCGGTGGTGGCGACGACAGCGGCGCGTCCAAGACGGTCCGGGTGACCCTGGCGAACCACGTCTGGACGGAGAACATCAAGGCGGCCCTGCCCGAGTTCGAGAAGCAGACCGGCCTCAAGGTCGAGATCACCCAGCTCGGCGAGGACCAGCTCTCCGACCAGTACAACGTCAAGCTCAACGCCGGCTCGTCCGACATCGACGTGATGATGTACCGCCCCCTGCAGGAGGGGAAGCTCTTCGCCAAGAACAAGTACCTCGCCGACCTGTCGGACCAGGTCAAGTCGAACAAGGACTGGGACTTCAGCGACTTCCAGTCCGGCCCGGTGGAGGCCACCTCGTACGAGGGCAAGCCGGTGGGTGTCCCGATCATCACCGAGCAGGAGGTCCTGTACTACCGCAAGGACCTGCTCGCCAAGGCCGGCCTGACCGCCCCGCCGAAGACCCTCGACGAGCTCAAGACCGCGGCCGCCAAGATCAAGGCCAGCGAGCCCGGCGTCGCCGGCTTCGTCGCCCGCACCGGCAAGTCGCCCGCGGTCACCCAGTTCTCCAGCTTCCTGTACAGCTTCGGCGGTGACTTCGTCGACGGCAGCGGCAAGGCCGCCGTCAACAGCGACGCCGCCAAGCAGGCGTACGCGCTCTACGGCGGGCTGATCAAGGACTCCGGCCCGGCCAACGTCAGCACCGACATGAGCTGGCCCGAGGCGATGGCCATCTTCACCCAGGGCAAGGCCGCCTTCTACACCGAGGCCGACTCGCTCTACAAGAACGCCACCGACCCGGCCAAGTCCAAGGTGGCCGACAAGGTCGGCTTCGCGCCGTTCCCGGCCGGCCCGGCCGGCTCCAAGCCGTACAACATCCCCTCCTGGGCGCTGGGCGTCAACGACAGTTCCAAGAACAAGAGCAACGCCTGGAAGTTCATCGAGTGGGCGACCGGCAAGGAGCAGACGCTCGCCCAGCAGAAGTCCGGCGTGCCGGGCGCCCGTACCTCCGTCTGGACCAACCCGGAGGGCACCGCGACCTACCCGAAGGACCTGGTCGAGGCCATCGCGGCCAGCACCAAGGACGGCGTGGGCCACGACCGGCCGCTGGTGGTGAAGGTCGCCCAGGCCCGCGAGATCGTCGGCCAGCCGATCGTCGACGCCATCGCCGGCAAGGACGTCGCCGCCGCCGCCGACACGGCCAACGAGGCGTTCCAGAAGTTCCTGGACGACGAGGCCAAGTAAGCCGAGCGCGGGGTGGTGGAGCCGGGCGGCTCCACCACCCCGCCACCCCGTCCGGTCCGCCCACCCCGGAGATCTCATGGCAACCGTCACCCCCACCGAGGCGCCCCGCCGCGCCACGGCCATCCCCGACACGCCCGGCTGGGCGCGTTGGGCCAACGACCACCGCAAGTGGCTCTTCGCCGCGCCGGCGATGATCTTCGTCGCCGCGCTGATCGTGTTCCCACTGGCCTGGACCGGGTACCTCAGCCTCACCGACGCCGAGGGGTCGGTCCGCGCCGAGAGCGAGTTCGTGGGCTTCCAGAACTACCTCGACGTCCTCTCGGACACCGAGCGGTTCTGGCCGGCCGTCGGACGGACCGCCACCTTCACCCTCGTCGCGCTGCTGTTCGAGGTCGTCCTCGGCATGGCGATCGCGCTGCTGCTCTGGCGCCCGTTCCGCGGCCAGAAGTGGGTCCGGGTCGCCATCCTCATGCCGCTGGTCGCCACCCCGGTCGCGGTCGGCATGATGTGGCGGCTCATCTTCGACCCGAACATCGGCCTGGCCAACCAGCTGCTCGGCTGGGTGGGTATCGGCCCGCAGCCGTGGCTCGCCGGCCAGCACTCTGCGCTGCCCACCACCATCTTCATCGACGTCTGGCAGTGGACGCCGATGGTCGTGCTGATCCTGCTCGCCGGACTGACCTCGCTGTCCGAGGAGCCGCAGGAGGCGGCCCGGATCGACGGCGCCAGCACCTGGCAGCGGTTCCGGCACGTCACCCTGCCGCTGCTGATGCCCACGGTGATCGTGGCGATCCTGCTGCGCGGCATCGACGCGCTGAAGACCTTCGACATCCTCTACGCCACCAAGGGCCGCGGCGGCGGTTCCTTCCACGAGGTGGAGACCCTCAACGTGTACGCCTACGGGCTGAGCTTCGACTACAACGAGTACGGCGTCTCCTCCACCGTCCTCATCCTCTTCTTCCTGATCATCATCGGGGCGATGTGGGCCCTGACCGCGCGGCGCAAGGAGGCCAAGCGATGAAGGCTGGTCCCGCGTACCGGGTCTTCCGGGTGGTGGCGCTCGCCGTCGTGGTGCTGGCGTTGATCGCCCCGCTGCTCTGGATGGTCGCCGCCTCGTTCAAGACCAACGTCGACATCTACGACACCGCCAAGGCGCTGGTCTTCTCGCCCACCCTGGACAACTACACCAACGTGCTCAAGCAGGCGCACTACGCCCAGTTCATCGGCAACAGCCTCTGGGTGGCGTTCGCCGCCACCGTGCTGTCGCTGATCCTCGGCGTGCCGGCCGCGTACTCGATGAGCCGGTTCAACATGAAGAAGTCCGCGCTGGTGGTGCTGATGGCCCGGGTCATCCCCGGCGTCTCGCTGCTGGTGCCCTGGTACTACGTCTTCTCCAACCTGCAGATGGTCGGCGGCTTCACCGTGCTGATCCTCAGCCACATGTTCGTGTCGCTGCCGCTGATCGTCTACATCATGATGGGCTTCTTCGACAGCCTGCCCGACGAGCTGGAAGAGGCGGCGCTGGTCGACGGGCTGACCAACATCGGCGCGTTCCGCCGGATCACCCTGCCGCTGTCCGTGCCGGGCATCGCCACCGCCGGGATCCTGTCCTTCATCTTCTCCTGGAACAACTTCATGTTCGCCCTGGTGCTCTCCGGCGCGGACACCAAGACCCTGCCGGTGGCGATCTTCGACTTCGTCGGCTACGCCAGCATCGACTGGGGCGGCCTGATGGCCGCGGCCACCGTGGTCACCCTGCCGATCATGGTGATCGCCCTGTTCGTGCAGAAGTACGTGGTCTCCGGCCTCACCGCCGGCGCGACGAAGGGCTGAGCACCATGACCACCATCGCCCGCATCGAGACCTTCCTGGTCGCACCCCGCTGGCTCTTCGTCCGCGTCGAGACCGAAAGCGGGATCGTCGGCTGGGGCGAGGCCACCTGCGAGGGGCGCTCCGAGACGGTCCGCGCCGCCGTCGACCAGCTCGCCGAGCTGCTGATCGGCCGGGACGCGCTGCGCATCGAGGACCACTGGCAGGTGCTGACCAAGGGGTCGTTCTACCGGGGCGGGCCGATCCTGGCCAGCGCGGTGGCCGGCCTCGACCAGGCGCTCTGGGACATCGCCGGCAAGCACTACGGCGCCCCGGTGCACCAGCTGCTCGGCGGCCCGGTCCGGGACCGGATCCGGGTGTACGGCTGGGTCGGCGGGGACGAGCCCAGCGAGGTCCGCGACCAGATCAGCGCCGCCGTCGAAACGGGCCTCACCGCGGTCAAGATGAACGCCTCCGGCAAGATGAGCCCGGTCGCCTCGGTGGCCGAACTGGACGGGGTGGTGGCCCGGGTGGCCGCCGCCCGGGAGGTGCTCGGCGACGACCGGGACGTGGCCATCGACTTCCACGGCCGGTTCACGCTGGCCAGCGCCCGCCGGGTCGCCCCGCTGCTGGAGCCGTACCGGCCCTTCTTCCTGGAGGAACCGGTCGTCCCGGAGAACTCCCACCTCATCGGCGACTTCGTCCGGTCGACCACCACCCCGGTGTCGACGGGGGAGCGGCTCTACAGCCGGCAGGAGTTCCTGCCCGTCTTCCAGGCCGGCATCGCCGTCGCCCAGCCGGACCTCTCGCACGCCGGTGGCATCACCGAGGTCCGCAAGATCGCCGCGCTGGCCGAGGTGTACGACGTGCAGCTCGCCCCGCACTGCCCGCTCGGTCCGATCGCCCTGGCGGCATGCCTGCAGGTCGGCTTCGCCACGCCGAACTACCTGATCCAGGAGCAGAGCATCGGCATCCACTACAACCTCGGCGCCGAGGTGCTCGACTACTGCCTCGACAAGAAGCCGCTGACCTTTGTGGACGGATACGTCGAACGACTCACCGCGCCCGGACTGGGCATCGAGATCGACGAGCAGGCCGTCCGCGCCGCCGACCGGCGCGGCCACGCCTGGCGCAGCCCGATGTGGCGGCACCGGGACGGCTCCTACGCGGAATGGTGACCAGATGACCCTCGACCTCACCGCCGAACTCGCCGGCACCCGACTGCTGGCGGTCATCCGAGGCACCGACACCGCCGCCGCCATCGCCACCGGCACCACCCTGCTCGCTGAGGGCGTACGCGTGGTGGAGGTGGCGCTGACCACCCCCGGCGCGCTCGACGCCATCGCGGCGATCCGGGCCGCCGCCCCGGCCGGCTCGCTGGTCGGCGCCGGCACGGTGCTCACCCCGGCCGCCGTGGCCGACGTCGCCGCCGCCGGCGCCCAGTTCGTCGTCACCCCGGCCGTCGTCGACTCCATCGGCGCGGCGGCCCGCCGGGGACTCCCGGTCGCCGCCGGGGCGCTCACCCCGACCGAGGCATACACGGCGATCCAGCAGGGCGCGGCCGTGGTGAAGCTCTTCCCGGCGTCGCTCGGCGGGCCGGCGTACCTGAAGGCGCTGCGGGACCCGTTCCCGGACATCCCGTTTGTCGCGGTGGGCGGGGTGGGCCTGGCCGACCTGCCCGGCTACCTCGCCGCGGGGGCGATCGCCGTCGGCGTCGGCGGCCCGCTGGTCGGCGACGCGGCCTCCGGCGGCGACCTCGACGCCCTGCGCGAGCGGGCCCGCTCCTACCTCGCCGCCGTCTCATGACCGCAGCCGACCTGGACCCCCCGCGCGAGCGGGACCCGCGCCCACCTGGCCGCCACCTGACCGGCGTCGACCTGCTCACCTTCGGCGAGGCGCTCGTCTCGCTGCGGTCGACCGGACCGCTCGCGGCCGGCGGCGCGCTCACCCCGCACCTGGCCGGGGCGGAGTCCAACGTGGCCGTCGCGGTGGCCCGGCTCGGCCACCGCGCCGCCTTCGCCGGCCGGGTCAGCGACGACGAGCTGGGCGGGTTCCTGCTGCGGCAGCTGCGCGCCGAGGGGGTCGACGTGGCGCACGTGACCCGCGACCCCCAGCGCCCCGCCGGGCTGATGTTTCTGGAACGGCGCACCGCCGACCTGGCCCGGGTGATCTACCAGCGGGCCGGTTCGGCCGGGGCCGCGCTGCGCGTCGACGACCTGCGCCCGGCCCTCGCGGCCGGTACCCGGGTGCTGCACCTGACCGGGATCACCCCGGCGCTGTCCGACCACGCCCGGGAGGCCACGACGTGGGCGGCGCAGGCCGCCGCCCAGGCCGGCGCGCTGGTCTGCCTCGACGTCAACCACCGGGCGAAGCTGTGGAGCCGGGACGCCGCCCGGGCGGTGCTCACCCCGCTCGCCGGCCACGCCTCGGTGGTCGTGGCCTCCGCCGACGAGCTGGACCTGGTCGGCGCGCCGGGGGCGGACGAGCAGACCCTGGTCGCCGGGCTGCTGGACCGGGGCGTGTCGACCGTGCTGGTGAAGCTCGGCGGCGACGGCGCTCGCGCGTACACCCGGGACGTCTGCCGGCACGCGGCGGCCCTGCCCGTGACGGCGGTGGACACGGTCGGCGCGGGGGACGCCTTCACCGCCGGCTACCTCTCCGGCCACCTGGACGGACTCGACCTGGCCGGGCGGCTGCGCCGCGCGGTCACCCTCGGCGCCTTCGCCGTCGCCGGGCACGGCGACTGGGAGGCCCTGCCGCGTCGCGACGAGCTGTCCCTCCTGGACGGCCTGCAGCCCGGCAGCACCCTTCGCTGAACCCACCCCGAGAAAGGCACCCGCGTGAAGATCGTCGCAGCGGACGTCATCGTCTCCAGCCCCGACCGCAACTTCGTCACCCTCAAGATCACCACGGACGAGGGGCTGACCGGGCTGGGGGACGGCACCCTCAACGGGCGCGAACTCTCCGTCGCGTCCTACCTGGCCGACCACGTCGTCCCCCTGCTGATCGGGCGGGACCCGCACCGGATCGAGGACATCTGGCAGTTCCTCTACCGGTCGGCCTACTGGCGGCGAGGCCCGGTCACCATGGCCGCCATCGCCGCCGTGGACGTCGCGCTCTGGGACATCAAGGCCAAGGCCGCCGGGATGCCGCTCTACCAGCTCCTCGGTGGCGCGTCCCGGACCGGGATCATGGCGTACGGGCACGCCTCCGGGCGGGACCTGCCGGAGCTGTTCGACTCGATCCGCCGGCACCTCGAGCTGGGCTACCGGTCGATCCGGGTGCAGACCTCGGTGCCCGGCATCAACGCCGTCTACGGGGTGGCCGCCCAGCCCAGCATCGACGGCAAGCGCTACGACTACGAGCCGGCGCAGCGCACCCCGCTGCCCGCCGAGGAGGACTGGGACACCCGCGCCTACCTGCGCCACCTGCCCGGGGTGTTCGAGGCGGTACGCAACGAGTTCGGCCCCGAGCTGCCGCTGCTGCACGACGGGCACCACCGGATGACCCCGATCCAGGCCGCCAAGCTCGGCAAGGCCCTCGAACCGTACGACCTGTTCTGGCTGGAGGACTGCACCCCGGCGGAGAACCAGGAGGCGCTGCGGCTGGTCCGCCAGCACACCACCACCCCGCTGGCCATCGGCGAGATCTTCAACACCGTCTGGGACTACCAGACGCTGATCCGGGAACAGCTGATCGACTACGTGCGCTCCGCCGTCACCCACACCGGCGGCATCACGGCCATGCGCAAGCTGCTCGACTACGCCGCCCAGTACCAGATCAAGTCGGGCATCCACGGCCCCACCGACATCTCGCCGGTCGGCATGGCCGCAGCCCTGCACCTGGACCTGGCCATCCACAACTTCGGCATCCAGGAGTACATGCAGCACGGGGCGCTCACCAACGAGGTGTTCCGCCAGTCGTTCAGCTTCACCGACGGATACCTGCACCCCGGGGAGCAGCCCGGCCTCGGCGTGGAACTCGACGAGGAGGCCGCCGCCCGGTTCCCGTACCAGCCGGCGTACCTGCCGTTCAACCGGCTCAAGGACGGCACCGTCCATGACTGGTGAGCGGCGGGCCACCCGGCACATCGTGGTGATGGGCGTGTCCGGGGCGGGCAAGACGACGGTGGCCCGGGGGATCAGCGAGCTGACCGGGCTGCGGTTCGCCGAGGCGGACGAGTTCCACTCGGCGGCCAACGTGGCGCAGATGCGCGCCGGCATCCCGCTGGAGGACGCGCAGCGCTGGCCGTGGCTGCGAGCCCTGGCCGCCTGGATGGCCGAGCGGCACGCCGAAGGGGTGTCCACGATCCTGACCTGCTCGGCGCTGAAACGCTCCTACCGCGACGTGCTGCGGCAGGGGCCCCCGGACGTGGAGTTCCTCCACCTGGACGGCACGGCGGAGCTGATCCGGGACCGGCTGGACCGGCGGGTCGGGCACTACATGCCGGCCAGTCTGCTCGACTCCCAGCGGGCGATCCTGGAGCCCCTGGAGCCGGACGAGTCCGGGGTGGTGCTGGAGGTGAGCGCCACGCCGGACGAGCTGGTCGCCACCGCGATCAGCCGGCTCGGCCTGTCCCTGCTGAACACCCCGGTCGCCGGGCGCTGACCGGGCCGGCCCGGGCGTGCCGTCCGGGCCGGCCGCGGCGGCCCGCTCAGTCGGGCAGCGCGTCGAGGTAGACCCAGCGGCCGTCCTCCCGGACGAAGCGGCTGTGCTCGTCCACCGAGCCCGGGCGGCCCGCCTCGCGGTAGTGGGCACGGAACCGGACCGTGCCGGCGGTGTCGAAGAGGCCGCCCCGGTCGACGCCGAGGACCTCCAGCCGGGTCCACCGCTGCCCCGGATCCAGCCGCAGCCGCCCCGGCCGGGTGCTGGAGTGCCAGCTGCGCAGCAGGTAGTCGGCGTCCCCCACGGCGAAGGCGCTGTAGCGCGAGCGCATCAACGCCTCGGCGGTCGCTGCCGTCGACGCGCCCTGGTGGATCGGGCCGCAACAGTCCGCGTACGGCAGGCCGGAGCCGCACGGACAGGATCCGGTCGGATCGGCCGCGCTCCGGCGGCCAGTGCGCTTCGCCACCCGGCCATTCTCGTCGACCGGTCAGCGGGGCGCGCGAGTCGCCCTGCCCACCGGCTTGCGGTCGGGCGTGCTCGCCCTGTTCCGTTTGGCGAACGACGCCATCGTGGTGGCCTTCTTCGCCGCCTTCGCCGGGGTCCGCGCCTCGGCGGTGGTGCGGGTCAGCGACGCCTCCGTCGCCCGCTTGGCCGGCGCCTTCGCGGCGACCTTCTTCGTCGTGGCCTTCTTCGCCGGCGCCTTCTTGGCGGTGGCCTTGGTGGCCGGCGCCTTCGTGGCCGGCGCCTTCGTGGCGGGCGCCTTCGTGGCCGGTGCCTTCCTGGTCCGGGCCGGGGTCGCCGTGGCAGCGGTGGCCTTCTTCCGGGCGGCCCGGGCCGTCGTCGGGGTGGGCTTGCCACCCGGAGTCTTCGCCTGGGTGGCCGCGGTGGCCCGCTTCGCGACGGTCGCGGCCTTCTTCGCCGCGGCCTTGTTCGGCATCGGGGCCTTCCGCGCGCCGGTGGCCTTCCGGGCGCTGCTGGGCCTGGTCGCCGCCTGGGCCATCGCTCCTCCTCGCCATCCGCCGCGGCCGGACCGGTGCTGGCGTCGTCCGGCGTCGTCGGGCCGATCAGCCCGCCTGGCGCGCGTGTCTTCCCGCCGCGTCGGTGCTCAAACACCGGGCGTGTTGCCGCGCCGTAGTGCAATGACGGCATGGGCAGTGACATCGAGGAACGCCTCGCCGCGGCGGCCGAGGCGATGCGCGAGCACGACCTGGCCGGGGAGCGGATGCGGGAGCTGGCGGTCCGGATCGCGGCGGCGCGGGCCGCCGTCGCCGCGCTGAGCGAGCGGCTCGACGCCGAACAGGCCGACGTCGACCGGCTGGCGGGGCTGACCGTGAGCCGGGTGGTCGCCGCGCTGCGCGGCGTCCGTGACGACGCGCTGGCGCGGGAACGCGCCGAGGTCGACGCTGCCCGGCTGCGGCTCGCCGAGGCCGAACGACTGCTCGCCGTCCTGCGCGACGAGTCCGCGCGCACGCAGGCCCGGCGGCGGCGCCTCGCCACCTCCCGGGGAGAGTACGCGGCCCTGCTCCACGAGCGGGAGCGCCTGCTGACCGACTCCGACGACCCGCGCCGGTCGCGCCTGCTGGAGCTCGCTGAACTGCGTGGCCGGCTGACGGTGGAGCACCGCGAGCTGACCGACGCGGTGCGTGCGGCCCGGAACGCCGAGTCGGCCCTGCACCACCTGCGCGAGCTGCTGAGCCGTGCCTCGGACTGGTCGACGTACGACGCGCTGGGCGGGGGCCTGGTCACGAGCATGGTCAAGCACGACATCCTCGACGAGGCGGCCGAGGCGTCCGCCCAGGTGGACCGGGCCCTCGCGGTGCTGCGGACCGAGCTGGTCGAGGTGCCCGGCGCGACCCCGCCGGCGCCCGGCGTCGCCGTCGACGGCCTGACCCGGTTCACCGACGTGTGGCTGGACAACGTGGTGACCGACGTCCTCGTGCAGCGGCGGGTCGCGCGGTCCGTCGAAGAGGTAGCCCGGTCGCTGGGCGAGGTGGCGTCGCTGCGCCGGCTGCTTGAGCTGCGGGTCGCCGACCTGGGCGCCCGACTGACCGCCCTGGAGGCGGAACGCGCCACGCTGCTGCGACCGGCGTGACGCGGAATTGGCCCAATGATCGGCGGGTGGATCGGCTCTCCAGATGGGCCGCTTCCCGCCGTACGGTCGGCTTGTATCCGCTTCACCGAAGGGACCGAGACGACGATGACGACCGCCGACATGTGGTTCGACCCGCGCTGCCCGTGGGCGTGGAACGCCTCCCGCTGGCTGCTGGAGGTCGAGCGGGTACGCGACGTGCGGGTCCGCTTCAACGTGATGAGCCTGGCCGTGCTCAACGAGGGGCGCGAAGGGCTGGAGGAGTGGTACCGCGAGTGGCTGAAGCCGGGCATGGGCCCCGTCCGGGTGACGGTCGCCGCGGAGCAGAAGTTCGGCACCGAGGTGCTGCGCGACCTGTACACGGCGCTGGGCAACCGGATCCACCACGAGCGGGCCCCGATCGGCCGGGAGCTGTACGTGGCGGCGCTGACCGAGGTGGGCCTGCCCGTCGAGCTGGCCGACGCCGCCGACTCCACCGAGCACGACGCGGCCCTGCTGGCCAGCCACCACGCCGGGCTGGCGCCGGTCGGTGAGGACCTGGGCACCCCGACCATCCACGTCACCGGCCCCGACGGACGGGTGAACGCGTTCTTCGGGCCGGTGGTGGCGCCGATCCCGCGCGGCGAGGACGCCGGCCGGCTCTGGGACGGCGTGCTGCTGGTCTCCGGCACCGACGGCTTCTTCGAGCTGAAGCGGGCGCGGACCCGCCGGCCGATCGAGGACTGAGCCGGGCCCGGTCGCCATGGTCCGGGGTGATCAGGCCGGCGGCAGCTCCACGGGCAGCGGCACCGGCCGTTTGGCCACCCGATCGTCGCCGGACGAGCGGCCGCGCAGGTGCCGCGCCAGCCAGGGGAGCAGGTGCCGCCGGGTCCAGGCCAGCTCGGCGCGCACCACCTCGTGGCGGGGGCGAGGGACTGCCGCCGGCAGCGGATGCGACCACGAGTCGTCGTAGCTGGGCAGCCCGGCCGTGTACGCCAGCGCGGCCGCGATCCGTTCGTGGCCGGCCGGATTGGCGTGCAACCGGTCGTCGCTCCACAGTCGCGGGTCCGAGGCGACCGGGAACGCGCCGAGGTCGAGCAGGGTGGCTCCGGTCGCGGCGGTGACCGCGCGGACCGCCGCGTTGAGCGCCACCACCCGGCCGCGCAACGGCCGGGCGAGCGGCATCACGGACGCCGGGTCGGGCAGGGTGAAGGTGAGCACGGTGGCGCCCTGGTCGACCAGGGCCCGCTGCATCGCGCCGACGTCCTCCGCGACCCGGTCCGCGTCGAACGACGGTCGCAGCACGTCGTTCATCCCCGCCACCACGGTCGCCAGGTCGGGGGCCAGCGCGAGGGCCGCCGGCAGCTGCTCGGCGCGGATCCGCCCGGTGGTCCGGCCCCGGATGGCGAGGTTGGCGTACTCCAGGCCGCCCTGCGCCCGGGCCACCGCGAGGGCGAACCGGTCCGCCCAGCCCCGGTAGCCGCCGGCGCCGTCCGGGTCGTCCAGCCCCTCCGTGGTGCTGTCACCGATCGCCACGTACCGCCGCCACATCACGAGCGCCAGCTTACGAGCCGCGCGGCCGTCCCTCACCGGACGGACGCGCGGCGGCCCGCCGCGCCGAACTGCTCGACCAGGAACCGTCCGGCCTCGACAAACCGTGCCCGGTCAGAGCCAGCCGGAGCGGCGGAACAGCCGGTACAGGGTGAACGCGGCCAGGGCCATCACCAGCAGGGCGCCCGGGTAGCCGTACCGCCAGCCGAGCTCGGGCATGTGGGCGAAGTTCATGCCGTAGATGCCGGCCACCGCGGTCTGCGTCGCGGCGATGGCCGCCCATGCGGCGATCTTGCGCATGTCGTTGTTCTGGTCCACGGTGAGCTTCGCCAGCCGGGCCTGCAGAAGCGAGTTGAGCAGATCGTCATACGTGCCGATCCGGTCCACCGCCCGGGTCAGCTGGCCCTCCACGTCGGCGAACCAGCGGTGCAGCGCCGGCGGCGGGCCGTCCCGCTGCTCCAGCAGGGCGCGCAGCGGCGCCGGCAACGGCAGGACCGCCCGCTTGAACTCCACCACCTCCCGTTTGAGCTGGTAGATGTGCTGGATGTCGGCGTCGCGGTCGCGGGCGAAGACGCGTTCCTCCACCCGCTCCAGGTCCCGCTCCAGGTGCGCGGCGACCTCCAGGTAGAGGTCGACCATCCGGGCGCAGACCGCGTACGCGACCGCCCATGGCCCCTCGGCCAGCACGCCCGGCCGGCGCTGGATGTCCTCTCGTACCGCGGTGAGGGCGCCCGCCGCGCCGTGCCGCACGGTGATCACGAACCGGTCGCCGAGGAACACCATCACGTCCCCGGTGTCGATCACCTCGGAGGTGTCGGTCAGCTCGGCGTGCTCGACGTAGCCGGCCGTGCGCAGCACCAGCAGCGTCACCGCGCCGTGCCGTTGCACGGTGGGGCGGTGCCCGTCGGCGAGGGCCTGCGCGACGCTCAGTTCGTCCAGCCCGAAGGTGTGCCCGACCGCGGCCATCACGGCGGCCCCCGGATCGTGCAGGCCCAGCCAGGCGAACGACCGGCGGGTGCGGCGGACCCGGGCGTACGCGTCGGCGTAGTGTGGGCGGCCCGGCTCCCGCCGGCCGGACACGTAGACCGCGCAGTCCACCACCGCGTCCGGATTGGACCGCGGCGCCCGCACCGCCGCTTCCGTTCCGCGTCCCAGCAGGCGGGCGAGCAGGGTGGGGATCAGTCGACCACTCCGCCGGGTCCGCGCCGTCGACCCGTCCACCGCGCACCTCCTTCGGCAACTCCAGTTCGGCGGTGCCGCGCCGCGACCTGGAGCCGCCGGCCGCCGGGAACTGACGGCCTACCGTACGGCGTGCGGACGGGCCTGCGGTGTCCGGGCCTGCATCAGCGGGTGGCGATGGCGAAGACAAGGTTGGGGTGGCCGGTGAGACCTAGTGCTGGCTTCCGCCCAGGCCGGTCATAGCTTGATCAGACGGCGTCCATCGCTTTCCGGCGGGACAGTTCGGCCGAACGTGCAATCGCCATGAACGTCATTCTGGGCTCAGATATGAGTCTCACTCTTTGTTCTGCCGGAATCACTCTGGGCCACCTCGCGCGGAGGAGTGCTTCATTCACACCGAGAGGTCGCTGATGACAAACACAAGTGACCCTGTGGCGGCAGGGTTCTGGGTGGAAGCCCGCTTGCCCAGCGGCCGGACCGTCATGGTGCGCAGCATGGACCAGGCGGGCGGCGCCGGTGACGAAGACGAGGGGATCGTTCAGGATGTGCGGTATCGCTCCATCGACTTCAAGGTCTTCACAGCGACCCTGAACGAGATCGGCGAACTCGTCAGCAGCGCAATACGCCCGCTTGCGCCCCATGAGGCGGAGGTCGAACTGGGCCTCGGTTTCAATGCGAGTACGGGTCAACTGCTCGTGCTCTTCGGCACGGCCGCGGCCCAGTCGTCAATGAAAGTCAATCTGCGCTGGCGCTTCGCGCCGGAGGTGGACCATGACCAAGAAGCTTGAGGATCTCGTCCGGCAGGCCACCGTTCCGCTGACGGACGCGGCCGGGCAGCTCCGCGGCACGGCGTTCTTCATCGCTCCTGGGCTTGCCGTCACCGCCGCGCACGTCGTACACGGTGTACTCGATCGGAAGGTGTTCGCCCCCGATCGTCGTGGGATTCAGCGCGCACTGGTGGCGCGGGATCTGCACCCGCCGGCGGTTGCCCCCGGCGTCGAGCCGTATCCCCTTCCCGATCTGGCTGTTCTGGACGCCACACCGGGCCACTTCGAGGACATGCCGTGCGTGTCCCTGGCCCGGCCGGGCTCGACCAGGGAGTTGCTCGCGTTCGGGTACAGCAGGTCGATAGATCCCCGGGCCGATTTCGCCCCGGACCTCGCGCGTCTTGATTTTGAAGGGGTCCTCCGCATCCAGGGGGTGGAGGTCCTCCTGGTCAAGCAGGCGATCGTGAACCCGGGCATGAGCGGTGGGCCGGTGCTGGACCTCGAGGTCGGCGGCATCGTCGGATACGTCAAGGCCAGCCGAGGCGCCGGAAAGCCTTACGGCGCCTACGTCGTCGCCATGTCCGAGTTGCAGCGCTACGAACATTCCGCGTGGGGACAGAGCGAACTTCACCACCGGGTCAACACGACCTGGCGCGCGACGATGGCGGGCGACTTCGACGGACCGGACCCGGTCGCCGCGACGCGCGCTGTCGCTGAGGCGGTGATCCGGGAGGCGGAACCCCGTCGCGACGCACTGCCCGACGGAGTCGACGCGGCGGCGCTGCATCAGACCATCTGGCTTCGCCACCGTTTCCCCATCCCGAGCAAGCCAGGCAAGAGTGTGGCCGGGGTGTCGTTCCGGCAGCGCTGGCGCAGCCAACGGCCGCTGTCCGGGCTGACTGTGGTGTCGGGGGATCCGGGGTTTGGCAAGTCGTGGCTGCTTGCCTTCCAGGCATCCGAGGTGGCCCGCCAGGCGCTGCGCCACTTGGCCGAGGGTGGCTCGGTCGATGAGTGTGTCATTCCCGCCCGCCTGACCTGTGCCGCGCTCGGTGCCGAGACGATAGCCGGTGCCGATCTTCCCAGCCTCGCTCGGGCGCTGGTCGCAGCGAGCCTGTCGGGCGGACTGGCGGAGAAGGACGACGAGCGGGGCTACGTCGCCGCGGTCGAGCGCGCCTTGGCGGACGGCCGCATGCTGGTGTGTGTCGACGGTCTCGACGAGATGCCCGCGGGCCATCGGCCGCGGTTGAAGAGGAACCTTCTCACGCTGCTTTCGCTGAACAACGCGGTGCTGATGTCCTCGCGGCCGGCGGCGCTGCCGATCATCGAGGAGATCGCGGTCGGCAACCGGGAGGACTTTGAACTGGTGGGGTTCACCTCTCGGGAGACGGTCAACTTTGTTCGGGCCTGGTTGCGGGATCGACCCCAGTCTGCCGATTCGCTCCTCGCGGCCTTCGCCGACCGGAGCGAACTGGCGCAGCTGGCCCAGGTGCCGCTGCTGCTGTCGTTCCTGTGCCGGCTGGCCGATCCGGTCCAGCGTCGAAACTACCGTCGGGCAACCCTTCCCCAGCTGTACCACGACGTCGCGCGGCATCTGCTGTCGGGCCGCTGGCATGGTGACCGGACGCCGGCGGAGACCGAAGCGATGCCTGATCCGGTGCTGCGTATGCGCGTGCTCGCCGATGTGATCGGCCAGCTGCAGGACGCCTGGCGAGGTGGCGGTGAGGACATCGCCAAGGCTGACCTGCGCGCCGCAATCCGCCGACACCCGGAATACGAGGCGGTAGCTGCGACGGCGGCGGTGCGGATGGCCGCCAACACGTCGGCCCCGCGCAGCTCGGCCAGCGACGCGGTCGAGCCGGTGCTCTGGGAGCTTCTCTACGACGGCATACTGGTGGAGGCGACTGACGTCCCACTGCGCCCGACCGTGCGCTTCATCCACCCGATTCTCCGGGAAATGGTGCTCGCCACGTACTTCGTCGGCCTACCACCGAACGACCAGCTCGCCTGCATCGACCGGCATCGGTGGCTCGACGCCAGTTGGACGCGGGTTGTCGTCGCGTCGGCTGGCCTCGTGGCCGATCCAGCGGCCCTCGTCGCCCACATCCTGTCGGTGGCGGGTGATCCCTGGGTGACCCAACGCACTCTGGCTGCCCAGGTGATCGCCGAGGCACCCGACTACCGGGACGAGGAGACCGCGCAGGCAGCCCTTGACGCCATCCTGGCGGGCACCGGTTCGCCGCTGGTCTTCGAGCGGCGGCGGGCGATGGCCGCGTTGGGGATCCTGCTTCGTTCGCCGTGCCGTACCCTTCGTGCATGGGCGCACGGACGGCTGGACGACGCCGGCGACGACTCGGAAGGCCACCCGCACCGCCACGGTGACGTCGAGTCGGCGATCATCAGCGAGGCTGTCGTCAGCCTCATCGAGGCGCGGGACGGCAACGCTGTCCGAGCCGCCCGCCCCCTGGTGGCCGCTCCGGACTGCCCGCCGAACATCCGCTTCCGCCTTGTTGCCGGTCTGATCGCACTGAACACCCGGGAGGCCACGGAGATCGTCCTTGGGTTGCTGGAACGACCGTCGGCCGCCCGCGAGGATCTCGCCGCGTTCCTCTCCGCCCTGCAACCACACTCGCATGTGGCGGTCACGGCGGCGATCCGGCTCCTGCGCAACCGCCAGATTCGCACAGACGCACGCGTCCAGGTCGGGCGGGCGCTGCTCGAGTGCGGTCCGACGGGCGTCGAGGGGGTGCGGGAGGTTGCCGACGACCGAACCATGAACTGGAGCATCAGGTGTCGTCTCTACGCGGAGATGCTGCGTGCCGCCGTGCCCGAGGTGACGCCGCAGGCGCTGCATCTGCTTGCCAGCCCCTACCCGCGGCATCGAGACCGGGCCGACCTGACCCTGGCGCTGCTCGAGGACGGCGCTACCGAGGCGATTCCCGAAGCTGCCCTGTCACTGAGCAACCCCTTCGTGCACTGGACCGTGCGGGAGGCGCTGGCGAGGGCGCTGGCCCGCCAGGGGCAGGCCGGACGGGAACTGCTGATCGCGCAGCTGAACCACAGTGCCATCGACCTCGCCCTGAAGGTCCGCCATATCTGCGCGCTGGTCGAGGTGCGTGACCGCCACGGCGGCGACGCGGCGCTGCGGCTGCACATCGATCGCGGCGTTGAGCCGTGGATCCGGATCCGCCTGGCGGAGACGCTGTTGCGACACAGCGCCGGACTGGCCGACGAAGAGGCTCTCATCGAACTCGCCACCCGCGAGGATGAGCCCCTGCAGTCCCGCTTGGACCTGGTGGCCGAGATGGCTCGGCACGGGCTCCCCTCGGCCGAAATGGTGCTGATGAGCCTCGTTCGGGACCGGAACGAAAGCTTTCTGTCGTGGCCGGAAACCTTCACGCGACTGGCGGAGGCGGGCAGCGCGGGGCACCGGTGCCTTGAGGCGGTGGCCCAGAGCGCGGAACTCGACTGGGCCCTGCGATGCGAGGCGCTGCTGTGCCTCGGCAAGGTCCTCGGCGGTGCCGCCTGGTCGGCCACCAGCGAGGACGTGGTGGCCGAGATGCCGGAGATGTGGCGCAACCGCCTGACACTCGGCCTGGCCCGCGCCGGCTTCGCCCCCGACGTCGATGCATTTGACCTCCTGGCCCGCCGCCAGCACGGCGGTTATCCGATCATTTTCGAGTTTCTGCAGCGCGCGTCCGTTGACCGCAGCGTCGTCGATCGGCTGCTGGCGACCGCTTGCGACCTTCAGGACCGGGGCCGGATCGAGGAGGAGTCGTCGGCTCTTCCGTCCATCGCCATCAACAAGGAACTGCTGACCGAACTCAGCCTCACCTTCCGGTCGGAGGCGGAGGCGCGCCAACAAGCTGAGTGGTTCTACGACACCATGGAGATGCGAGTCGGCATGCGGCTCGCCCAGCTGATGCTGGACGAGCAGCGTGAGGAGTTCGAGACATACATCGACGCCAACGACGAGGTGGGTGCCCTCGACTTCCTGGAGACGTCATTCCCCGAGTACCGACTGCTGGTTCGGGAGGTCTTCGCGGAGCTGAAGGATGAGGTACGGGCTGGCCTCCTCAGGCCGCCGCAGCCCGATCCGGGTCCCGACGCCAGGGTGCTGACGAGCATCTCGAAGGTGGCATCGGTCCTTTCCGAGTGGGTCAGCATAGCCCACGGTCGGCGCTGGACGGAGTGGCTGGAGTTCGCGGCTAAGAACAGCGGCATAATCGGCTCAGATCTCGCACTGCGCGTCCTTGAGGTCAGCGTCGCGATGGATCCTGAATGGGGACTGCACGAGGCGGCGCTCTGGACCGCCAGCCGCATCGCGCAGGGCGAGTCGAACAACGCGGTCCTGGAGGACGCGTCCGCGATGATCGACTGGCTGAAGGGCCGGTTCGAACAGGAGGATTTCAGCGGACTCTACTTCGGTGGTGCGTACGCAACCCGACGGTACCCTCAGCACGAGTTCAGCTGGTGGTACGCGGCTGTCGGGGTGCAGCAGCAGGGCAGCCACCGGTTGGCGGTGGAACTGGTACGGCGGGCGGGGGAGACTCGACCACCGGGTGAGCGCGAGGACGGCGCAACCATCCTCGAACACTTTCAGCTCAAGCTCGGCTGGAGCGATGAGCTCGCTGAGTCCTTCCGCGCCGCGTACATCCAGGGCCTGCGGGAACGCTCACTTGCCGACCATGAGCGGGCGGTCGAGGAGGAACCGGACTCGGCGCAGAACCATTTCAACCTCGGTATTGCTCTACAGCAGGCCGGACGCCACGACGAGGCGGTCGATGCGTACCGCCGAGCCGTCGCCCTCGACCCCCGCGTCGCCACCCGTCACCGTGCCCTGGCCGGTGCGCTGGACGCGGCGGGCCGTTCCGCCGATGCCCTGGAGGTGATCGCGGGTGCCCTGGCGATGGATCCGGCCGATCCGGTCTCGCACGCGATCCACGGGGTCATCCTCAGCCGCCTAGGCCGCGACGAGGACGCGCTCCTGGCCCTCCGGGAGGCGCACCGGCTGTCGCCCTCGAATCCGCTCTATCTGGCGGACCTCGGCCTCGTGCTGCGCCGGCTCCGGCGCTTTGACGAGGCCGTGCAGGCGTCTCGGCAAGCGGTGGACCTCAAGCCCCACGACGCGGGCCGCCGACGCACCCTTGCGGAGTCGCTCGACGCCGCCGGTCGGTATGAGGAGGCACTGCACCAGATCACCACTGCACTCCAGCTCGACCCGGTCGACGACCAGACCCACGGCGTGCATGGCTTTGTCCTCGGGCACCTGGATCGGCACGAGGAGGCACTCGCCGCCTTCCGGGAGGCACACCGGCTGGCGCCGGACAACCCCTTCCATCTCGTCAACCTCGGACTTCAGCTGCAGGTCGTGCGCCGCCACGACGAGGCGATCGCCCTGGGCCTGGCGGCGATTGCGCGGTCGCCGGAGGCGCCGGTGGGCTACCGGGTGCTCGCGGAGGCGCTTCGCGTCTCCGGCCGCTTCGAGGAGGCGGCGGTCGCGATCGCCAGCGGAATCGAACGTGATCCCAACGACTTCCGGTCGCACTGCGTCGCTGCACTCGTGTTCAACGGCTCGGGCCGGTACACAGACTGCCTCGACGCACTGACCAGAGCGGAGGAGATCAATCCGGCGTCGAGCCTGATCCGGGCCAACCGAGGCGAGTCGCTTTTGCTGTGCGGACGGCTGGACGAGGCGGCAGCAGAACTTCGCGAGGCGATCCGCCTGGGAGCCCCGAATTCAATCGAGGCCGATGTCCTGTTGGCCATCGCGGTGCACAACAGTGACCCCGACGAGAGTGGCGCACTGGCGAGGCAGGCGCTCAGCCACCGAACCGAAACGTCGATCACGCCCTTCCGCCACGCCGAGTTCCGTGCCATAGCCTTCGTGCTGATCGGTGATCCTGACGCGGCGATCGCGGAACTGCGTGCCGCGGCACCGCTCCGTCAGGTGTCCGACGTGCTGCAGACGCCGCTTTACGAACAGCTACGGGCGATCGCGCCAGACCTTGTCGACGGTTTGTTGACGGCGTGGCCGAACGATGTCCCGCCCGAAGCTGGCCCGCCGCCTGCTCCGGATCCCGGCGCAGGTACGGCACCACAAGAACGTCCCGCGAATCCCTGAGTCTCCGATCGGCCGCGCGCTCGCTCGTCCCGCTGCCGATCTGGTTCAGCGGGTGGCGGTGGCGAAGACGACGATGTTGTCCGGGTAGCTGCCGGTCCGCGGGTTGAACCGGCCGCCGCAGGTGATCAGGCGCAGCCGCGCGTCCGCGCCACCGCCGTAGACCCGGTGGGTGGGGAAGTGGTCCTTCGGGTAAGCCCCGACACCGTCCACGGTGAACGCGGCGACCCGTCCGTCGGCGCGGGTGACCCGGACGGTGTCGCCGGGACGGAGCCGACCCAGGTCGAAGAAGACCGCCGGACCGTCCTGCGTGTCGACGTGCCCGACGATGACCGCGTTGCCGGCCTCGCCCGGCGTGGGGCCGGGACGGTACCAGCCGGTGATCTCGGGGTGGTCCAGCGGCGGTACCTCCAGCGCGCCGTCGTCGTCGGTGGCGACCGGGACGATGCCGGCGTCGACGCCGATGCGGGGGATGGCGATGCGGACCGGTTCGGAGCGGGGGAGCACCGGCCCGGGTGGACCGGAGCGTTCGGCGGACGGGGCCACTGCGGTGCCGGGCTGCGGTGGCCGGAGGGACGTGGTCCCGAGACCGGCGGCGACCATGCCGGTGCCGGTGGCTCCGGCGATGGTGACCACGGCGACGATGGCGGCGGTCCGGGCCTTCGACGGCCCTTCCCCAGGGCTGGTGTGCGGCGACAGGTCCCACCTCCGGTTCGACGTGGGCGTGATGCCCGCGCCGGTTGTCGCCCGGCGCGGGCACCCTTGCTCAGGGATGGTGTGGCGCGACCGTCAGGCCGCGGTGCCGACCCGCCGTCGGCGGCGCACCAGCACGTACGCTCCGCCGGCGACCGCCGCGGCGGCCAGCGCACCGCCGGCGACGAGCACTCCGGTGTCGCCGTCCTTGCCGCCGGCACCCGCCGGGGCGCCGCCGACCGGCGTGGCTCCGATCGCGATGACGGTGAAGGTGGCCGTGCCACCGTTGCTGCCGTTGCCGCAGGTGGTGGTCACCGTGTACGTGCCGAGGGTGAACCCGGCGGTGAAGAGTTCCGCGCTCAGCCCGCCGCCGGCCGCGGCCGTGGTGGACCGGACGTTCTCGTCCCGGTTGGGCCCGGTGACGCGGAAGATCGCGTCACCGTCCTTCGGGTTGCACTCCGTCGTGGTGAGCACGACCGTCCCGCCGACCGGGGTGGTGGCGGGCGACACCGTGGTGTCCGCGAGCGCGGCGGCCGGCATCACGAGTGTGCCGAGGCCCACGCCGATCGCCGCCGATCCGAGGATTCTCTGTGCCTTCATCCGCGTCTTCCCTCACTCTTCGTCCGCTGACTGCGTGGGACGTCGTTCGGGTGGCCAACTCCGTGACTAGCACCGGTGTGGCCAACACTAGGAGGGTTGCGACGGTCACTCGGCGTAAATGAGAAATCCTCGTTGCCGTCACGTGTCCTCCCTCCCGCCGGAGAGCGGCGGACATGCCCGCCCAGCCGCGCCCGGATCGCCCGCACGTCACGGCCACTTCGCGTCGCTTGTCCCGTTCGGGCTGCGCCTGATCGGCACCGGTTCCCCCCCGGTGCCGGTGTCCCGAGTGCCGGAAATGCCGCCAGGTCCCGGCCGGGCGATACCGCTCGTCGTTCGGGACGGACCGCTCGCCGCACCCCGCCGACCGCTCCCGGCTGCTGTGCCGTCGCTCAGGTCGCCCGGGTGAGCGCGAGAACTACAGTCGGCAGGGGCACCACCGGATAGATGGCCACACATATCGCGGTGAGGAGCGAGCCGATGACCAGTCGCGCCGGCGTCGAGGTCACCGGCCCTGTCCGCCCCCGCCACGAGCAGATCCGCACCCCCGAGGCGCTGGCCTTCCTCGCCGAGTCGCACCGCGCGTTCGACCCGCGCCGGCGGGACCTGCTGGACCGACGCCGCCGCGCCGCCGAGCCGGTCGCGGTCGCCGACGACTTCGCCGACTTCCGCACCGTGCCGGCGTACGAACGGATGCCCTGACCGAGGACCCACGCGACGCGGAGGTGGGCGATGAGCACGACCACGACGGACATCGGGGCTCTCGCCGCCGCCCTGCGGGCCGCGATCGGCGCCGACCGGGTGATCAGCGACCGGCAGGAACTGCGCACCTACGAGTGCGACGGGCTGGCGCAGTACAAGGTGGTCCCGGCCCTCGTCGCGCTGCCCGCCGACGCCGCGCAGTGCGCCACGGTGGTGCGGGCCTGCGTCGCCGCCGGCGCGCCGTTCGTCGCCCGCGGCTCGGGCACCGGGCTGTCCGGCGGGGCGCTGCCGCACGCCGACGGCGTCCTCGTGGTCACCTCCCAGATGCGCGACATCGTCGAGGTCGCGCCCGAGGACGAACGGGCCGTGGTGCAGCCCGGCGTGATCAACCTGGCGATCAGCGGGGCCGCGAACCCGCACGGCTACTACTACGCGCCCGACCCGTCCAGCCAGCAGATCTGCTCCATCGGCGGCAACGTCGCGGAGAACTCCGGCGGCGCGCACTGCCTCAAGTACGGCTTCACCACCCACCACGTCACCGGCGTCGAACTGGTCACGCCGGACGGCGAGCGGGTACGCCTCGGCGGCCGCACCCCGGACACCCCCGGCTACGACCTGCTCGGCGCGTTCGTCGGCTCCGAGGGCACCCTCGGCATCGCCACCGAGGTCACCGTGCGGCTGACCCGGCTGCCCGAGACGGTACGGACGTTGCTCGCCGCGTTCGGGACCACCGACCAGGCCGGCGCGGCCACCTCGGCGATCATCGCGGCCGGGGTGGTTCCGGCGGCGGTGGAGATGATGGACGCGCTGGCCATCTCGGCGGCCGAGGCGGCCGTGCACTGTGGGTACCCCGAGGGCGCCGGGGCGGTGCTCATCGTCGAGCTGGACGGCCCGGCGCCCGAGGTGGACGCCCAGTTCGCCCAGGTGGAGGCGCTGTGCCGGGAGAACCGGGCATTCGAGATCCGGATCGCCGCCGACGACGCCGAGCGGGCACTGTTCTGGAAGGGCCGCAAGTCCGCGTTCGCCGCCGTCGGCCGGATCAGCCCCGACTACATCGTCCAGGACGGGGTGATCCCGCGGACCGCCCTGCCCGAGGTGCTGCGCCGCATCGGCGAGCTGTCCGCCGAACGCGGCATCCGGGTGGCGAACGTGTTCCACGCCGGCGACGGCAACCTGCACCCCCTGGTCCTCTTCGACGCCGCCGCCGACGGGCAGGCCGAACGCGCCGAGGAGGTCTCCGGCGCGATCCTCGACCTCTGCGTGGCCCACGGCGGCTCGATCACCGGCGAGCACGGTGTCGGCATGGACAAGGCGAAGTTCATGCCACGCATGTTCACCGCCGACGACCTGGACACCATGCACCTGCTGCGCTGCGCCTTCGACCCGGCCGGGCTGGCCAACCCCGGCAAGGTCTTCCCGACGCCCCGGCTCTGCGGGGAGATACCCGGCCGCCGCAAGGGTGTCCACCCGGCCCAGGCGGCCGGCCTGGCGGAGGTGTTCTGATGCCCGCCGACCGGACCCTCGACCAGCTCCGGGCGGCGTGCCGCAGCGCCGACCCGGTGCGCGCGGCGGGGGAGGGCGACCACATCGCCGGCGTGCCCGCCCGCTACGTCGCCGCGCCCCGCGACACCGCCGAGGCCGCCGCGCTGCTGCGCGCCGCCGCCGACCTCGACCTGGCGGTGACCTTCCGGGGCGGCGGCACCCGACAGGACTGGGGCAGCCCGCCCCGCCGCCTCGACCTGATCCTCGACACCACCGCCCTGGCCGGCGTCGTCGAACACGCCGCCGGTGACCTGATCACCGTGGTCCGCGCCGGCACCCGCCTCGACGCACTGGCGCCCGTCCTGGCCGGCGCCGGGCAGCAACTCGCCCTGGACGCGCCGCTGCCCGGCGGCACGGTCGGCGGCGCGGTCGCCACCAACGCGGCAGGGCCGCGCCGGCTGCTCTACGGCACTCCGCGCGACCTGCTCATCGGCGTCACCCTGGTCCGCGCCGACGGCGTGGTGGCGCACGCCGGCGGCAAGGTGGTCAAGAACGTCGCCGGCTACGACCTGGGCAAGCTGGTCACCGGGGCGTACGGCACGCTGGGGCTGATCACCGAGTGCGCGTTCCGGCTGCACCCGCTGCCCGCGGCGGTCGCCTACGTCGCCCGGACCGTCGATGACGTCGCCGAGGCGGGCCGGCTCGCCGCCGCCGTACGCGGGGCGCAGCTCGTGCCGGCCGCGCTGGAGGTGGACGCCCCGGTCACCGGCCCCGCCACGGTGACCGTGCTGGTGGAGGGCACCCCGGCCGGGGTGGCCGCCCGGGCCGACGCCGCCCGCCGGCTGCTCGGCGCCGACGCCACCGTGGCCGACCGACCCGGCGCCGACTGGGGGCGCCTGCCGTGGCGGCCCGGGGACACCGGGCTGAAGCTGACCGCCGCGCTGTCCGGCGTACCCCGGCTGCTCGCCGATGCCCGGGCGGCGGCCGAGCGGCACGGGCTGCCGCTGGCGCTGCGCGGCTCGGCCGGCGTCGGCGTCCTGTACGCCGGCCTGCCCGGCACGGCCGACCCGGCGCGGGTCGCCGCGCTGGTCGACACGCTGCGGGCGGCCACCGCCGCCGCGGCCGGGCACACGATCGTGCTCACCGCGCCCGCGGCCGTGCGGCAGCGGGTCGACCTGTGGGGCCCGGTCGACGGCCTGGCGCTGATGCGCCGGGTCAAGCAGCGCTTCGACCCGGACGCCCGGCTGGCGCCCGGCCGGTTCGTGGGAGGCATCTGATGTCCGTCCCCCAGCAGCCCGCTGACTCCCCGCCCACCTCGCCCGGCAGCGGTCACGCCGCCGACGGCCCGCACGACGTGCTCGCCGCGGCCGCCCGGACGCCCGGGGCGGGCGCCTTCGACGCGTACCACCCGCCCGCCGCGGAACTGATCGCCGACTGCGTCCACTGCGGCTTCTGCCTGCCCACCTGCCCCACCTACGTGCTGTGGGGCGAGGAGATGGACTCGCCGCGCGGACGCATCCACCTGATGAAGCAGGGCCTGGAGGGCGAGCCGCTGACCGACTCCATGGCCACCCACTTCGACCGCTGCCTCGGTTGCATGTCCTGTGTCACCGCCTGCCCCTCCGGGGTGCGCTACGACCGGCTCATCGAGGCCACCCGGCAGCAGGTGGAACGCCGGCACCCCCGCGGCCCGCGGGACCGCGCCCGGCGGGCGGCCGTGTTCGCCCTCTTCCCCCACCCCAGGCGACTGCGGCTGCTGCGGGGGCCGCTGCGCGCGTACCGGGCCAGCGGGCTGCGCCGGCTGCTCCAGCGGACCGGGCTGCTGGCCCGGCTGGCGCCCACCCTCGCGGCGCTGGACGCCCTCAGCCCGCCACTGCGCCGGCCACCGCGGCTACCCGCCCGGCTGCCCGCCGTCGGCACCCGCCGGGCCGTGGTCGGCATGCTCACCGGCTGCGTGCAGAGCGCGTTCTTCCCCGAGGTCAACGCCGCCACCGCCCGGGTGCTCGCCGCCGAGGGCTGCGACGTGGTGATCCTGCCCGACCGGCAGGGCTGCTGCGGCGCGCTCAGCGTGCACAACGGACGCGACGCGGAGGCCCGCCGGTTCGCCCGGCGGCTGCTCGACACGTTCGCCGCCGCCGGCATCGACTACTTCGTGGTCAACGCGGCCGGCTGCGGCTCCACCCTCAAGGAGTACGGGGAGCTGCTCCGCGACGACCCGCGCTACGCCGCGCTCGCCGCCGACTTCGCCGCCAAGGCACGCGACCTGTCCGAACTCCTCGACGAGCTGGGCCCGGTCGCGCCCCGGCACCCGCTGCCGGTGACCGTCGCCTACCACGACGCCTGCCACCTGGCCCACGCGCAAGGGGTGCGCGACCAGCCCCGCCGGCTGCTGCGCGGCATCCCCGGGCTGGAGCTGCGGGAGATCGCCGACCCGGAGCTGTGCTGCGGCTCGGCGGGCGTGTGGAACGTGCTCCACCCCGGGCCGGCCGCCGAACTCGGCGACCGCAAGGCCCGCACCGTGCTGGCCACCGGGGCGCGGCTGCTCGTCACCGCCAACCCCGGTTGCCTGATGCAGGTCGCCGCCTCGGTGACCCGCGCCGGCGGCCAGCTCGCGCTGGCCCACACCGCCCAGGTCCTCGACGCGTCGATCCACCACCGACACGTCGAGGAGTTGCTGCACGGAAGGGCCCCTTCTTGACGCGTCCCGCCGAGGAGGGGCCCGCTCTTGACGCTCACCACCGTCCCAGAAGCGTTGAGGTGACCCATGTTCGACCAGTTCACCGTCGTCACCGACCCGGTCGGTGACTCCGTCGCGCTCTCGGCCATCTTCGCGGTCCTGCCGCTGCTCACCCTCTTCGTCCTGCTCGGCGTGCTCAAGCTGCGCGCCTGGCTGGCCGGGCTGATCTCCCTCGCCGTGGCGCTGGTCGTGGCGGTCGCCGTCTACGCCATGCCAGTCGGGCAGGCGCTGCTGTCGGCGACCGAGGGCGCCGCGTTCGGCTTCTTCCCGATCCTCTGGATCGTCATCAACGCGATCTGGGTCTACAACCTGACCGTCGAGAGCGGACACTTCGACGTGCTGCGCCGCTCCTTCGAGCGGGTCAGCCCGGACATGCGGGTGCAGGCCATCATCATCGCGTTCTGCTTCGGCGCGCTGCTGGAGGCCCTGGCCGGCTTCGGCACCCCGGTGGCGATCACCGTGGTGATGCTGATGGCGCTCGGCTTCCGTCCGATCCACGCCGCCTCGGTGTCGCTGCTGGCCAACACCGCGCCGGTCGCGTTCGGCGCGCTCGCCACCCCGATCGTCACCCTGGCCAGCGTCAGCAGCGGCGCCAACGACGACACCCGGCTCACCGTCGACACCCTCGGCGCGATGGTCGGCCGGCAGACCCCGCTGCTCGCGGTGGTCGTACCGCTGATGCTGGTCGCCCTGGTCGACGGGCGGCGCGGCGTCCGGCAGACCTGGCCCGCCGCGCTGGTCGCCGGACTCAGCTTCGGCCTGGCCCAGTTCGTCGCGGCGAACTACATCTCGGTGCCCCTGACCGACATCGTCGCCGCGCTGGTCTCGGCCGCCGCCGTGGTGCTGCTGGTCCGCGTCTGGCGCCCGCAGACCCCGGCCGATCTGGGCCGCGCGCCGGCCACCGTGCCCGCCGCCCGTGGCCCCGCCGAGGCCGAGCCGGCCGGTCCCGGCCCGGTCCGCGCCGGTCACGCCGCGGGTACGAGCACCGCCGCGCCTGGGCTGGCCGGCTCCGGCGGACAGACCCCACCAAGGGACCCGTGGATCGACGAGAACGCACCCGCCGGCCGACACCGCGCGGACGACCAGGACCTCCCGCCGCGCCCGGCGGACCCGCTCCCGGCCGCCGGCCCCCGGCTCGCCGACACCCCCGTCGAGGTGGCCCGGGCGTACGCGCCCTACCTGATCATCATCGCGATCTTCTCGATCGCCAACCTCGGCCCGGTCAAGTCGGCCCTGGCCGGCGAACCGTGGACGGTCAAGTTCGCCTGGCCCGGCCTGGACATCCTCGGCGGCAACGGCAAGGCGCTCTCCTCGACCACCTTCACCCTCAACTGGCTGCCCGCCGCGGGCACGTTGATGATCCTCGCCGGCGTCCTCACCGCCCTGGTGCTGCGGGTCTCCGCCGGCCGGGCGCTGCGCGCCTACGGGCGCACCTACGCCGAACTGCGCTACGCCATCGTCACCGTGATGGCGGTGCTCGCCCTCGCGTACGTGATGAACCAGTCCGGGCAGACCAACACCCTCGGCGCCTTCCTCGCCGCGGCCGGCGGGGCGTTCGTCTTCCTCTCGGCGATCCTCGGCTGGATCGGCGTGGCGGTGACCGGCTCGGACACCTCGGCCAACGCGCTGTTCGGCGCGTTGCAGGTGCAGACCGCGGCGCGCGCCGGACTGGACCCGGTGCTGCTGGCCGCGGCCAACTCCTCCGGCGGGGTGCTCGGCAAGATGATCAGCCCGCAGAACCTGGCGATCGCCGCCGGCGCGGTCGGCATGGCCGGCCGGGAAGGGGAGATCTTCCGGAAGGTGTTCGGCTGGAGCCTGGTGCTGCTGCTGTTCATGTGCGTGCTGGTCGCGTTGCAGGGCTCCCCGGTCCTCGACTGGATGGTGCCCTGACCGAACGCGGGTCCGGGCGGCGGTCCCCGCGCCCGGACCCGCACCGCCCGGCGGTTGACCGGTTCGGCCGCGTAGCCCGGCCGCCCCTGGATAGCGTCAGGTCACGGGCGGGGCGGTGCCTGCCACGGCGGTCCGGAGGGGCGGGTGGAGTCGGCGAGCGGCCCGCGGGAGCGGACCGGGGCGTTCTGGGCCGGGCCGCTGCCCGAGGCGCTGCGGGCGATCCGGGCCGGCGACCAGGGACACACCCAGGCCGAGGCCGGCCGGCTGCTGCGCGAGCACGGACCCAACCAGGTCGAGGTGGGCCGCCGGCGGGGATGGCGGCTGCTGCTGACCCAGTTCACCAGCCCGATCATCCTGATCCTGCTCGCCGCGACGGTGCTGTCGATGGCCCTCGGCGACCTCACCGACGGAGTGATCATCCTGGCCATCATCGTGGCCAGCGGCGGGCTGGGATTCTGGCAGGAACGCGCCGCCGGACGCGCCGTCGACGCCCTCCAGGCGCGGGTGCGGGTACGGGCGGAGGTGATCCGCGACGGCCGGGAGGTGACCGTCCCGGTGCCCGAGGTCGTCGTCGGTGACCTGGTGGTGCTGCGCGCCGGGGACGTGGTGCCGGCGGACTGCCGGTTGATCGACGCCCAACGGTTGCAGGTGGACCAGTCGGCGCTGACCGGCGAGGCGTTCCCGGTGGAGAAGACGCCGGGGGAGACCCCGGCGGACGCCGACCTGGCCCGGCGGACCAACGCCCTGTGGATGGGTACGCACGCGGTCAGCGGCACCGGGCGGGCCGTGGTGATGCGCACCGGCCGGGACACCGCCTTCGCCGGGGTGGCCGGCCGGGTAGCCGCCCGTCCGGCCGCCACCGGCTTCCAGCGCGGCCTGACCCGCTTCGGGCTGCTGCTGGTCCGCATCATGGTGGTGCTGCTCGTGGCGATCTTCGTGGCGAACCTGGTGCTGGGCCGCCCGATCATCGACTCCCTGCTGTTCTCCCTGGCGCTGGCCGTCGGGCTGACCCCCCAGATGCTGCCGGCGATCGTCGCGGTGAGCCTGTCCGCGGGGGCCCGGATGATGGCCGCCGAGCGGGTCATCGTGAAACGGCTCGAGGCCATCGAGGACTTCGGCGCCATGACCGTGCTGCTGACCGACAAGACCGGCACGCTGACCACCGGGACGGTCACCCTCACCGGCAGCCTCGACGTCCGCGGCCGGCCCGACGACGAGGTGGGCCGCCTCGCCCGGCTCAACGCCGGCCTGCAACGCGGCTTCCACAACCCGATGGACACCGCGATCATGCACGGCCGGCCGGCCGCCGACGAGCACCGCAGGATCGCCGAGGTCCCCTACGACTTCACCCGGCGGCGGCTGTCCGTGCTGGTCCAGGATCACGACACCCGTAAGTTGATCACCAAGGGTGCGCTGTCATCCGTGCTCGACGTGTGCGCCACGGCCCGGACCGACCACGGGCTCGTGCCGCTCGACGAGGTCCGCGACGAGGTGCAGCGGCGGTTCACCGAACTCAGCGCCCGGGGCCACCGGGTCCTCGGCGTCGCCGTGCGACCCCGACCCGACGCGACCACCGCCACCCCGGCCGACGAGACCGGGATGACCCTCGTCGGGCTGCTCGCCTTCCAGGACCCGCCCAAGCCCGACGCTGCGTCGGCCATCGGCCGGCTGGCCCGCATGGGCATCTCCGTACGCCTGATCACCGGCGACAACCGGCACGCCGCCCGCCACATCGCCCGGGAGGTCGGCCTCGCCGGTGAGCCCATGCTCGGCGCCGACATCGCCGCCTGCCCGGACGCCGACCTGGCCGCCCGGGTCGCCGACACCGCCGTCTTCGCCGAGGTCGACCCCACCCAGAAGGAACGCGTCCTGGCCGCGCTGCGGGCCCGCGGCGCCGTGGTCGGGTTCATCGGCGACGGCATCAACGACTCGCCCGCCTTGCACGCCGCCGACGTCGGCATCTCCGTGGACACCGCCGTCGACGTCGCCAAGCAGGCCGCCGCGATCGTCCTGCTCGAGAAGAGCCTGGACGTGGTGGCCGACGGCGTCCGGCTGGGCCGGCGCACCTTCACCAACACCCTCAAGTACATCCGGGTCAACACCAGCGCCTCGTTCGGCAACGTGGTCAGCATGAGCGTGGCCACCCTGGTCCTGCCGTTCCTGCCGCTGCTGCCGCGTCAGGTCCTGCTGCTGAACTTCCTCTCCGACATCCCGTACACCACCGTCTCCACCGACCACGCCGAACCGGAGCAGTTGCAACACCCACGGGCCGTCGACGTCCGCGCGATCCGCCACTTCATGCTGGTGTACGGCCCCATCAGCATCGCCTTCGACCTCGTCGCCCTGGCCGTCCTGCACTGGTGGTGGCACATCTCCACCGACGTCTTCCGGACCGCCTGGTTCATCCAGTTCACCGTCACCGAGATCATCGTGCTGATGGTGCTGCGCACCAACCGGGCCTTCCTGCGCAGCCGCCCGTCCGCCACCCTGCTCGGCACCGGCGCGCTGCTCGCCGCGGTCACCGTGGCCCTGCCGTACAGCCCGCTCGCCCGGCCCCTCGGACTCGCCCCGCCACCGGTCCCGGTGCTCGTCACCCTCGCCGTGCTCGGCGTCGCGTACGTCGCCGTCAACGAACTCACCAAACGCCGGATCCCGCCCGACCACCTGGTCACCAACTCGCGGTCCGGGGGCTGAGCCGCGCGTTCCCAACGGCCCTACCGGGTCCTGGTCCCGATGCTGGTCCGCACCGCCAGCCGGTGAATCTGCTGCCGGCCGGTCGAGGGTGCCGCGACGGGGATGGGCACCCCGACCGGCCGGGCGTCCGCCCGGTCAGCTGGCCGGGACCGCCTCCGGCAGGGGCGCGCCGGTCTCCAGCAGGCTCTTCAGGCTGGCCAGCAGTTCCGGCCAGCCGCCGCTGCCGTCGAGCTGGCCGCTGATCGCCCGGTGCATCTCACTGTCGGGGGAGAAGTCGTCGTGGGTCACGGTCAGCCGGACCGCTTCGCCGTGCGGTACCAGGTCGAAGGTCACCTTCGACCGCCGTTCCCGGAGGCGTTCGGTGAGCTCCTCGTCGGACCAGCCGAAGTGGGCCGCGTGCTCGGGCTGGAAGCTGTGCCAGCTGTAGGACAGCCGCCGGTACGGCTCGGCCACCAGCACCCGCTGGCCGATGTCCTTCGGCTCCGCGTCCGGCGCGTCCTGCCAGAGCACCGGCGACCCGACCCGCCAGTCGGAGACCAGCGCGACTCCGCCCCAGTAGCGGCGGGTGAACTCCGGCTCGATCAGCGCCCGCCAGAGCCGCTCCGGCGTGGTCCGGATGTAGGTGGTGTAGACGAACGTGGGGTTCTCCATGGGCTCCCGCTCCAATGCTGTCTGCAGGTCGGCGAGGGCACGCGCGCGTTCCCGGTGGTAGCGGCCGATCCAGCGGTCGGCGACGGCGTTGATCGGGGCCGCGTTGAGGTGGTGCAGCTTCTCGCGCCCCCGTCGCGTCGTGGTCACCAGCCCGGCCGCCTCCAGCACCGCGAGGTGCTTGCTCACCGACTGCCGGGTCATGTCGAGCCCGGCGCATAGTTCGCGCAGGCTCTGCCCGTTGCGGACGTTGAGGCTGTCGAGCAGCCGACGGCGGCTCGGATCCGCCAGCGCCCGGAACACCTCGTCCACCGCTCACCCACCCTCGATAAAGGCAGCCAAAAGGTTGCCTTTCCTCACCATAGGCAGCCGGATGGCTGCCTGTCCAGCGCGCCGGGCGCACTGCCAGCCGAGGGCTAGCCTCCTAGGATGCCTTAGCGGGTGTGACACCCGGGATGATGCTGCGATCGGCGTCGTAGCAGCGTCAGCGACCCGGGAGACCAAACGCCACCGTGGCGGACAAGCCGAAGGATCGCGACGACCGGATCAACCTCGGTGATCACGCCTCCGGGTAGCCCGCCCCGGTCCCCGGGGCGAGCCCGGAGTCAGCGCTCCGGAACGGGAGCGTCCAGCAGGCCGTCGCGCACCTCGCGACCGGCGAGCGGCTGTTCCAGCCGGATCCGGACCGACCGGGTCTCGCCGAGATCGCTGCCCGACCACGACCAGCGCGAGGGCGGACGCATCGAGACGTGCAGGACGACCGTGCCGGCGTCCTCCCGCGCGGTCGCCCGGTGCAGCACGAAGTCGGGGTGGGTCTCGACGAGCGCGACGATCACGTGGGGATCGGCGGTGCGGTCGTACGCCTGGACGGGCACCCCCTCGGAGGCCGGCCGGAGCAGATCGCGGGCCACCGGCACCGCCCCGATCGCGAGCACGGCGAGGAGCACGAGGGCCCCGGCCCGAGGTCGCCGCCACCGCTTCATCGCCGCCTCCTAGGGGAGCAGTCCGGCCCGGCGGGCCGCGACCACGACTTCCAACCGGGTGTGCGCGCCCAGCTTGCGCATCGCCGAGCGCAGGTAGCTCTTCACGGTCTCCGGGCGCAGCCCGAGTTGCCCGGCAACGTCGGTGTTGGTGCAGCCCAGCGCCACACAGGCCAGCACGTCGGTCTCCCGGGGCGACAGCGCCACCGCCGGGGTGTCGAGCCGGCGGGCGGCGTGGGCGAGCCGGTCGGCCACCGCGTCGAGCCGGTCGCGCAGTTCCGGGTCGTCGATCCGGCGCAGCAGTCCGCGCAGTTCGGCGTGCGCCTGCCGGACCTGCTCCCACTCCGGTCCGGCCGGATCGCGGTCGGGCCGGGGCGGGGCGGCCGGCAGGGTGGCCAGCGCCGTGCGGGCGGCGTCCCGGTCGGCGAGGCGGCGTTCCAGGTCCCGGCCGATGTCCATGGCGGCAGCGACCAGGCGGTCGCCGAGGGGCAGCCGTTGGCGTACCGCGCCGTAGAGGACGGCGCGCACCTCGCGGCGTACCACCACGGGCACGGCCACCACCGAGCGCAGCCCTTCGGCGGAGACCGGTACGTCGTACTCGTGGCTGATCGAGCGGGCCGCCGGGTAGTCGTCGACCCGCAGCGGCAGGCCCAGCGCGAGGGCCTTCCCGCCCAGCCCGGCGCCGGCGGTGATGGCCAGCCCGCGCAGCGCCGCCGTGGTGGTGCCGGCCAGCTCGGTGATCGTCATCCGGGGCGGCCCGCCGGGCTGCACCAGCCCGCCGAAGGCGACCGGCAGCCCGGTGCCGCGGCGCAGGGTCAGCAGGGCGCCGCGGACCTGGTCGGCGTCGTCGCGCGGATACAGCTTCGCCACTGTCGCCACCTCCCCGGCTCCACCGGGTGGTCCCGCCACCCCCATCCGGGGGTAGTGAGACGTATGTCACCCGACTGAGGATCAGCCTACTGCGCGCGGCGGCGTCCCCTCGCCGCACGTTCGGGCGTGAAGGGAGGACACCCCATGGCCACCACCGGCACCGACGCCTTCCGCGCGGCGCGCGATCTGCTGCTCGCGCACCGCGAGGACCCCGACACCGCGTACGCGACATTCCGCTGGCCACGACTGGACGAGTTCAACTGGGCGCTGGACTGGTTCGACGTGCTCGCCGCGGACAACGACGACACCGCACTCTGGATCGTCGAGGCCGACGGGGGAGAGGGCCGCTGGTCGTACGCGGAGCTGTCCCGCCGCTCGAACCGGGTGGCGAGCTGGCTGCGCGCCCGGGGCGTGCGGGCCGGGGACCGGCTGATCCTCATGCTGGGCAACCAGCTCGAACTCTGGGAGACGATCCTGGCGGCGATCAAGCTGCGCGCCGTGATCATCCCGGCGACGCCGCTGCTGGGCCCGGCGGACCTGGCCGACCGGCTGGTGCGCGGCGCCGCCCGGCACGTGGTGGTTGGCGCCGAGCACACCGGCAAGTTCACCGCGCTGCCCGGCGACTACACGCGGATCGCGGTCGGCGCACCGGTCGACGGCTGGCACGCCTACGCCGACGCGTACGACGCGTCGGACGTGTTCTTGCCCGACGGGGTGACCCGGGTGGACGATCCGTTGCTGCTCTACTTCACCTCCGGCACCACCGCGCGGCCGAAGCTGGTCGAGCACACCCACGCGTCGTACCCGGTGGGGCACCTGTCGACCATGTACTGGATCGGGCTGCGCCCCGGCGACGTGCACCTGAACATCTCCTCGCCGGGGTGGGCCAAGCACGCCTGGAGCAGCGTGTTCGCGCCGTGGAACGCGGGTGCCACGGTCTTCGTCTACAACTACTCCCGCTTCGACCCGGCCGGGCTGATGGCGGCGATGGACCGGTGCGGGGTGACCAGCTTCTGCGCGCCGCCGACCGTGTGGCGGATGCTGATCCAGGCCGACCTGACCCAGCTGCGGACCCCGCCGCGCAGCGTGGTCGGTGCCGGGGAGCCGCTGAATCCGGAGGTGATCGAGCAGGTCGAGGCGGCCTGGCGGGTCACCGTCCGGGACGGGTACGGGCAGACGGAGACCACCGCGCAGATCGGCAACCCGCCCGGGCAGCCGGTGCGACCGGGCTCGATGGGGCGTCCGCTGCCCGGGTACGTGGTGACTCTGGTCGACCCGGTGACCGGCGAGCCCGGGGACGACGGGGAGGTCTGCCTCGACCTGGCGGACCGGCCGACCGCGCTGATGGTCGGCTACCACGGCGACGAGGAGTTGACCGCCACCGCGATGCGGGACGGCTACTACCACACCGGGGACATCGCCTCCCGGGACGCCGACGGCTATCTGACGTACGTGGGACGCACCGACGACGTGTTCAAGGCCTCGGACTACCGGGTGTCGCCGTTCGAGCTGGAGAGTGTGCTGCTGGAGCACGAAGCGGTGGCGGAGGCGGCGGTGGTGCCGTCGCCGGACCCGGTGCGGCTGGCGGTGCCGAAGGCGTACGTGGTGCTGGCCGAGGGGTGGGGTGCGGACGAGAAGACCGCGGCGGCGATCTTCGCGCACTCGCGGGAGCGGCTGGCGCCGTACCTGCGGGTGCGCCGGTTGGAGTTCGCCGAGCTGCCGAAGACCATCTCGGGGAAGATCCGCCGCACCGAGCTGCGCGCCGCCGAGCGGGACAAGTACGCCGGGGCCGAGGCGCGGCCGGCCGGCGAGTACCGCGAGGAGGACTTCCGGTGAGTCTCCCGTCGTATGCGAGCGGGGTCTCCGACGCCCCACTGCTCGGTGACACCATCGGCGCGAACCTGGCCCGCGCGGTCGAGGCGTACCCAAAGCGGGAGGCGCTGGTCGACTGCCCGAGTGGCCGGCGGTGGACGTACGCCGAATTCGGCGCCGCGGTGGGTGAGCTGGCCCGCGGCCTGCTCACGGCGGGGGTGGGCAAGGGCGACCGGGTCGGCATCTGGGCGCCGAACTGCCCGGAGTGGGTCCTCGTCCAGTACGCGACGGCGACCACCGGCGCGATCATGGTGAACATCAACCCGGCCTACCGGCGGCACGAGCTGGAGTACGTGCTCAACCAGTCCGGGGTGGGCCTGCTGGTCTCGTCGCCGGGCTACAAGACCAGCGACTACCGGGGCATGGTGGAGGCGGTCCGGGAGGACTGCCCGGGGCTGCGCCGGGTCGTCTACCTGGGCGAGCCGAGCTGGGACGACCTGGTGGCCGGTGGGGCATCGGTGCCGGCGGACCGGCTGGCCGCGCGGGCGGCGGAGTTGAGCTGCGACGACCCGATCAACATCCAGTACACCTCGGGCACCACCGGGTTCCCGAAGGGCGCGACGCTGTCGCACCACAACATCCTCAACAACGGCTACTTCGTGGGGGAGCTGGTCCGCTACACGGAGGCGGACCGGATCTGCCTGCCGGTGCCGTTCTATCACTGTTTCGGCATGGTGATGGGGAACCTGGCGGCCACCAGCCACGGCGCCTGCATGATCATCCCGGCGCCGACCTTCGACCCGGCCGCGACGCTGCGCGCGGTCGCGACCGAGCGGGCCACCTCGTTGTACGGGGTGCCGACGATGTTCATCGCCGAGTTGGGCCTGCCCGACTTCGCCTCCTACGACCTGTCGTCGCTGCGGACCGGCATCATGGCCGGCTCGCCGTGCCCGGTGGAGGTGATGAAGCGGGTCATCACCGACATGCAGATGGCCGAGGTGGCCATCTGCTACGGCATGACCGAGACGTCGCCGGTGTCCACTCAGACCCGGCACGACGACGACCTGGACCGGCGGACCGCCACGGTGGGGCGGGTGCTGCCGCACGTGGAGGTGAAGGTGGTCGACCCGGCGACGGGGGTGACCGTGCCGTGCGGCGAGCCGGGGGAGCTGTGCACCCGGGGCTACTCGGTGATGCTGGGCTACTGGGACGAGCCGGAGAAGACCGCCGAGGCGATCGACGCGGCGCGCTGGATGCACACCGGCGACCTGGCGGTGATGCGCGACGACGGTTACCTGACCATCGTCGGCCGGATCAAGGACATGATCATCCGGGGCGGGGAGAACGTCTACCCGCGCGAGATCGAGGAGTTCCTCTACCGGCATCCGAAGATCGCCGACGTGCAGGTGGTCGGCGTCCCCGACGAGCGGTACGGCGAGGAGGTCCTGGCCTGTGTGATCCTGCGCGACGGGTACGACAACCTGACCGTCGAGGAGGTGGCCGAGTTCTGCCGGGACCGGCTCGCCCACTACAAGGTGCCCCGGTACGTGCGGGTGATGGACGCCTTCCCGATGACGGTCAGCGGCAAAGTCCGCAAGGTCGAGCTGCGGCGCCTCGGGGTCGCCGGGTGACCGGCACGCCGGTCACTCCCCGGTGCGTCCGTCGATCAGCTCGCGGACGACATCGAGGTGACCGGCGTGCCGGGCGTACTCCTGCAGCACGTGGAAGAGGATCGTTGCGAGGGTTGGCCGGTTGGCCTCGTCGGTGAACCGGCCGCCCAGCGCGGCGGGGGTGGCCAGCGGGGTCGCTTCGACGATCTCCCGGGTCCGTGTCCCGCCTCGGCGCAGCGCGGCCGTCAGGTCGGCGAGCGTCTCGTCCGGGGCGACGTGCCAGCGGTCGTCGGCCCGGTCGCCCCACGGATCCGGCACCGGCTCGCCGAGGAACCCCCAGACCAGCCAGCGCCGCTCCATGTAGATCAGGTGCTTCACCAGCTCGGCCGGCGTCCAGCCGGAGGGCACCCGGGCGGTCCGGGCCTGCGCGTCGGTCAGCCCGGCGAGCCGGTCGGCGACGGTGTCCCGGTAGTAGTCGAGATAGGTGAGGAAGAGGGCGGGCACGTCCGACGACGGGCCGGGCTCGGGGAACGGTACGCGCATGCCCGGCAGTATGCCCGCCGATCGTC